>JBGTHH010001010.1:0-7921 GCA_041746275.1 Pirellulaceae bacterium
GGACGAGAACGAGTCACCCGAGAACTCAGAAGTCGATGAGAAGAGCGACGACCGCGAATCGTCCGATGACCGCGCGCGAACGTCGGAAACGGCCGACGGCTCTGAACCTCCTCCGCTACTCGAGAAGCAGACACTCCGCGCGGCCGAGGGAGGCATCGCGGTGCTAGCCAGTCTGTTCCAGTCGACATTCGGCCTGGTTGTCAACGCCATGCTAATTTTCTTTGTTGGGTTGTTCGTGGCGATCGGACCCGAACAGTATCGCGATGGCATCGTCGCGCTGTTCCCACTCGAGCGTCGCGAGCGCGCGCGGGAAGTGATGAACATGATGGGGGATACATTGTGGCGCTGGCTCATCGGACGCTTTGGTTCGATGCTGGTCACCGGAATTGGTACAGGCGTGCTGCTCGCGGTGTTGGGTGTCCCGCTAGCCCTAATGATCGGCGTCGTAACCGCCTTGCTGACCTTCATTCCCAACATCGGCGCGATCATTTCGTTGACGCTTGCGGTCCTGTTGGCGTTACCGCAAAACGGCTCGACGGTGGCCATTGTGATCGTTGGTTATACGGCGCTGCAAATGATTGAGAGTTACGTCGTTACGCCACTCATTGAACAAAAACAAGTTTCCCTGCCGCCTGCGTTACTGATCTCGTTTCAGGTAGTGATGGGGGTTCTATTCGGTTTCCTTGGTGCGGCAGTAGCATCGCCTTTGTTGGCGGTCACAAAAGTCGGTGTCGAACAGGTGTACATCAAAGACGTCCTCGAATCCGCTGCTGCGTTGGAGCGCCCCGGAGTTGCGGTTTAACGACGGCGCGGCACGGATGTGACATCCGCCTTTGCTGTCGTCGAAGAAAGGTGGTGCCTCATGGAAATATCATTACGAAACCAGGTTGCCTGGATTACCGGCGGCGGCGAAGGAATTGGCCGAGCCATTGCTTTGCTGGCGGCGGAGTGTGGCGCGAAAGTCGCGATAACGGGCCGAGATCTCGAACCGCTGGACCAAGTTGTCTTGGAGATCCAACAACGGGGCGGGCAAGCTAGCGCTGTGATGGCCGATGTGAGCAACGCAAAGCAAGTTCAAGCCGCAGTCAAGGAAGTCATCGAACGTTGGGGGCGGCTCGACTTTGTTTGCGCTAACGCGGGAATCAATGGCACCTGGGCACCGATCGATGAGATTACACCCGCCGACTGGTCAGCGACGATCGCGACCAATTTGACTGGCACTTACCTCACGATTCATCACGCAGTGCCGTATCTCCGAGAGTCCGGGGGCGGCAGCATTGTCATCGTCTCGTCGGTTAACGGGACGCGAATGTTCAGCAACGAAGGTGCGACGGCGTACGCGACCAGTAAGGCAGGTCAACTCGCGATGGGAAAAATGCTGGCGTTAGAATTAGCTCCGGCGAAGATCCGTGTGAACGTTATTTGCCCGGGTGCCATTGCGACCGATATTCACGACAAGACGAAGAAAGTGGACTTGGAGCGAATTGATAAACCCGTGGTGTTTCCTCAGGGCAATATTCCACTCACGGGAGGCGACATGGGCGAGCCGCAGCAGGTTGCTCAACTGGCCGTCTTCCTTGCGAGCGACTCGGCAAGCCTGATCACAGGGACACCCATTTGGATCGATGGTGCCCAGTCCTTGATCCAAGGATGAAATCACATCGCGATTGACTCGCTTCAAATCGCGAGTGCCTCCGGAGCTGAATCGCTAAGTTGTTTGCTGGAAGTGCCTTACACCAGTGCCCCCTTTTGGACTTGAACCAAAAACCTACTGATTAAGAGTCGGTCGATGGTTGTTGGTTGGGGGTTGGTGTCACGTTGGTTCGTTGACTCGCGACGCATCGGGAGACGAGTTTGGATTGTCGTTCCCTTCCCGATGCGTCGCTCTGTTGACAGTTGTGTTGACACTTTTTCTGCGCCGACTTCGGACGCGAGATGGAGGAATTGAAGATCAATGGATGCGAGGACATCGTTGTCCACTGACCACGCGACGCCGGCAGGGAGTGACGCATGATCGGTTTTGGGTTTCGTTCATACCTGCCCCTGAAGCTTGGCCAAGTGGTCGCGACCACTCTGGCCTTGTCTGCTTTGAAAGACAACCGCTTGGCGGCAGTCTCGTATCTGATACGCCACTCGTCCGGAGATTGGGGCGAGGTGGACGCGGACGATGCGGAACTTAACCACCAAGCTCTGAAGAGTGGCGGCCGCGTACTGAGCGCCTACGAGCTGCGCGACGGCCAGAGAATCTTGATCGTGACGGAGGCGGATCGATCCGTGACCACGATTTTCGTTGCGTCTGAACGCGAGTCAGCCACTGAAGATCAATCTACGGGTCGCTAGTGCGGCCACACTGGTGACCAGAGGCGCCCAGGTGGTGAGGACGCCTAAGGGGAGGGGCGGGGCGAGAAAAATGGCGGGGCCGCCACGGTGACCGCCGTTTAAGCGCGCGTGAGCGCGGGCAATATTGAAAATTCGTGGAACTCAAGGCCGCGCAATCGGTTCTGTTCGACCCTTTTCGTAGATGGGGTGGGCCGAGCGCCCGAAGACACCTGCCAAATGCGTCGGGGCGTAATCCACAACGTCGGTCATTGCGGTAGTTGCGTGGGGTGTCGAGGTCGATGTTGTGACCTGGATGTCATCACCAGTCATCGAATCTCGCGACGGTCGATCGACTCAGGGACGCTGGAATCCTCCAAAACGGGCGATAGTCTCAATAGCGGGTGTTTTATCTCAACAACGGCCGCCCAGAATGCCGCGTGCCGCACGATCGCGATCGCCCGCGACTGGTGAGACCTAGTTAGCTCTGCGTGCGGCAGTCACGGCCCAGGACCACCAGCCGCTGAACATTGTTGTTCGTTTTCTCCGTTTGCCTCGAGATCCCGGCGCGTGATTCGGCGACGCGGTCCCGCTGAGCCACAACGCCGGCACGGCTACATCATCATGATGCTGCGGTTACTCGCCGCGTGCCGCTAACCGCTTGTTCGCAGGCTGTGGATCATACGGGACCATCCGCAGAATCGTCTTGGTCCCGAGCGACGCTTGATAAGTCTTGTTCCCAACAACGTGCATGACGTTACCGAACCGAATGTCCTGACCGTCAATCAGCTTGTCGGTGGGAATTCCGTCCACCCAACAATTCGTGCGGCCGCGCCGAACCATCATCGACGTGGGCGACATGATTTGAAAGACTTCAAAGATAGCTTGTTCCTCGAAGTCACGGCGGATAATCGCCCCAATTTGTCCGATCGCCATTTCGTCGGCGAACATGCGTGGAGCAATCGGCGGCTGTCCGGTAGTGACTCTGGCCAAGAGTGTTTCGAGTTGGGCGATCCGTTCGCTTCGTTCTTCCGTCGTTCGAGACAACGCGCCGGCAATTGGGTCTTTCTTTCTCGCCACATCACTGAGCGGAGTGGAGGCTTTCACCTTCTCCAGCTCGCGTGCCACCATCCCTGCAATCCTGTCCCTTTGCTCTCCGCGAATCCGAATATCCGCGGCAACTTCATCGGCAGACGGCTTCGGTAGCTTCGACGCTCGAACGACGTAAGCTTCCTTGTAACGTCGTTGCTCTTCGAGAAGTCCCCGGCGATGTGCTGCGAGGCGTTCTAGGTGTTCAGCGGACCCCGCTTCGATTCCGCGAATCTGCGCGGTCCCCTTGGCGACGCCGCATAAGACAAGAGAGAGCACAAGAACCGATCGAATCGCCATCTGATCATCCTCCCGAGTTCGTCGTCAAGAACTTCCCGCAACGATCCCACGATACAAGAACACTCCGTGGCGAACAACGATTTTCCTGGAAGTGTCGCACATCGCCGCGGCGGCGGATCCCGTCGCGTGATTCGTCGACGCGGTACCGCTCAGACACTACAGCCGGGAAGCATCGTTTGGCCATCAAACAGAACGATCTAACACCATCAGGTTCTTGTTGGCACCATCTGGTTCTAGTTGGAACTACCTAGGTTTTCATTGGTATTGGCCGCCTTTTTTGATTGTGGTATCGACACCGCCCGTCAATCACCACTTTCAAAAACGGAGGCTCACGATGCGATTGTCCTTGAAGGTCCAGCCAGTCATCAGTGACATCCCTGAACTCTTTGACGTGCGGATCCTGGCCGCAATCCGCTGCCGTAAGTGTGATGCGAGTTGTCACGTTGATCATGCCGAGTGGAACGAGTTCCAGGCGTTTTCGGATCAGTTGGAGAGCAATGACCCATGGCCCGGTGTCGCTGACGATGACGCTCGTCGAGCGTGGAGCATGCGGCGGCGGGAGGCCGAGGACAAATGGTGGGAGGATCGAGGCCACGAGTACTTCCCACCATACTACGACCGGGAGTGCCCCGCCTGCGAAGGCACCGGCCGCGAAACCATCGCGGTTCCGTTGTTCGAGTTGGAATCATTTCTCGGCCGAACGAACGCCAGCACGGCTACATAGAGCGGCCGCTGTCTCCAATCGTCGCGTCGAGCGATCGCGGCCGTGACCAGGCTCCGTCGCGTTTTGTGGCGACACTCGAGCGACGGCTCGACTCGAACTATGATGAAACAACGGTAACCGTCTGATCCACGGTGAACGATTCGCGAGGGTGCGCCGCCTTCATATGTCCGCGGCCGCCCCCGCGGATCGGCCGAGTAAAGGACATATGATTCATGGCCAAGCGTAACAGCCCGTCCGATGACGACATGCGGCGACGATTCAAGCGGCGACAAGACGAGCTGCAGCATGAAGCCGACGTTCGCCTTCAGGAAGAGAACCGGAAATCACGTCGCAATCTGTTGTTGAACGCATTGCGAGGCGCTGTCGGGAAGGCGTTTCATCGTGTCTCTTTCTATGAACAGGCTGGACTCGACAGCTTTGGTGGCATTCCGGAACATCGCCTCAAAGAGTTGGCTTCTTGGCAAGCCGGGCACCTCGTGCGAGCTGGCAAGACTCTCCGCGACGATGGTTGGGTTGAAGCGATCGACCAATTAACGGGCGGGGTTCTTGAGAGAGACATAGCCATCGCGATTTTCAAAGCCATTGCAGCTAAGCCGGCTTTGGGTCGCCTAACGGCACTTCTGAGAGATTACGATTTGCGGCCCGTTCCATACACTGATTTCACGGCGCGAGTTTACCACTGTCTCCATGAGACGATCCCCAACGAGCTGATCGAGCTCGATGAGATCGCCACTGGTGACCGTCTGCCGGCCAAACCGATGCCGGAAGCGGTCGGTGTAGCACCCGTGATTGAGATCGTCGGCGGTGACGCCACCGAAGAAGTGAATAAGGACTCGTCGGATGTAACTGACGCGGACAAATCAAAAGCCGTGCCGAAGGGCGATGGTCTGCGGGAACGGAAGCAATTCGATGCGGAAACCCGGGCGTTGGCCGTAATGGCTCAACACCCTGAAATCACGACGATAGTCGGCATCGCCAAGGAAGCCGGCTGCACTCGCGAACACCTGTCGAAAAACTGCCCAAGGTTTCTCTCCGCGTGGAATGTGGCCAAAAAAACGAGGAAGCAACCACGTCGAATCGTGCGTGGCAAGAAAGACAAATCCGGCTCCGTCGAAGCGTGGCAGAATGACGACGAAAACGAGTGTGAAGTGGAAAGTTAGTTCACGCTTTTGCTTCACGAGAATTTTCTACAAACCCTGTGTTTTGCAGGGTTTTTTCGTGTCGTCACTTCACACCCCACTTCACAGTTCTCCGCGATATTCCAGAGGACGTGTTTTTTCTGGAATGGGGAGGAAGCATGGCGACAGCGACGAAGGTCACCGAGTCACCAACCGCATGGTTCGCGGTCCTGGAACGCGCTCGCATGGCTGGCGATTACGCGCTGGCCGAACGCGCAACCAAAGAGCTTCACCGCCTTGGAGTCGAGATCACGTTTCACGCACAAGACAAATCGGAACCAACATCAGATGCGTAGCACTCACGATCGACGATCGACGTGGCTTCGGTATCGAACCCCGCCCGACGTCGACGCCACCGCAAACAGCGACACTACCGACGGCATCCACAAGAAACAAAACAGCCCAGCGTCGGGTGAGGACGCTGGGCAAATCTAAGATACCCCCAACAACGGAGGTCGAAGTGAATCGTACAGCACACGCGTACCGAGTGCCACTGTCATTCGGTAGCGCCCGCAAACTGGGGCCGGCCGTAGCGCGGGGTAACGCCTCGCCCACATTACACTCCGCGGCCGAATCAATCGATCGCGTCCGCCCCACTATCCAAGACGCCGTGTATATGGCGCTCTCGCTCGCTGGGCCACTCGGGCTGACTCGCATTGAGCTCGCGACCCGAACCGGGATTTCTGAGAACACGGTACGCCCGCGAGTGCGCGAGCTGCTCAAGGCCGGCCTAATCGTCGAGGCTGGTACCCGACCCAGTCCGTCCGGTCGTCAAGCCGGAATTCTTTACCTTGCCGATAGATAGAGACCCACCACAAGAAAACGGCCAGCATCGGGAGGGATGCGTGGCCGCGATGTAATACCCCCAGCCACGGAGGTCGAAGTGAATCGTACAACAGTCTCCCCATGCCTGCCACAACAGCAAACGCTATTCGCAATCGGTTACGACCGGAATCCGTCGCCACCGTCTCCACCCGCTCCGCCGCACAACGCCACGCCCACGTCGCGAGCGGCGGCCGAGTCGATCACGAACGCCGCCCCGACGCTTCGAGGACGTGTCTACGAAGCCATCTGCCGCGCGGGCTCGCGTGGGCTCACGAGACACGAAGTCGCGGTCGCCACCGACATCGACTTGGCAACCGTCTGCCCGCGCGTCGGTGAGCTGATGCGGCAAGGGGTTATTCGCGTGGTGGGCACTCGCCCCAGTCCGGCCGGCAGAGCGTCCGGTGTCCTCATCGCCTTGCCGGCGTGCGGAGGTAACCCGCAATGAGCGAATTCAATCGAGTTGTGTCGATCGATACTCAAGCGATACGAGATACGCTGCTGCCGGCTGGGATCTTACGGGCCGACCTGGACCCACTCGTCAAGAACGTGGGTATCTATCTGTGGCACCTGTCCGGATGCTTCCAGAGGCCTTTCATTTGCCATCGCGGCGAGGCGTTATCGTGGTTCGCGATTGGCGATGGGAGAACCGCAAAGCGGGTCTTTGCGGCGTTGGCGGCCGAACTGCTTGAAGTGATCCACGAAACGAAAGGCGGACACATTGAGGCTCAATTCACCGGCCGGATATGGAGGTTGCCGACTGCAGGCGGCAGCACTCAACGCACGTTCGATTTGTACTTGCCGTCTGCCGAGTTTGGGGGCAATCCTTTGCTGCCGAGGCTGCTCGTGCCAGAACAATTGCTGTCGTCGGACATTCCAGCGGCAAGCAAGCTCATCGCGTGGTGGGGATTGGCCGGCAATCTTCGCAGCCACGAATCCGAAATTCGATACAGCGACGCTGGCCGCCAATTGGGGATCGACCCGAGCAACGTTCGCAAGAGCGCCCAGAAGCTCGACATCTGCTTTGAGCTGCGTTGTCGGCCGGGATCACTCACGTTCCGCTGGTCGCGCGATCTATTCAGCCAGCATCAGATGCAACGGTTAGCGCTTCTTGAGCAAGCGGACGTGCGACACGCCGGCTTGTTTCTCGATTTGATCGATCCCGAGCGACAATCGGTAAATCATGCGCGCGAAGAACCGACGCCCGGTGAATTGCGCAACGTTGAACCGGTAAATCATGCGCGCGAAGAACCTGCTTTGGAGTTATCTTTGCGCGATTCACCGGAAAACAGGGTACACGGCGCGCATGATTTACCGATTTCCGTGCCTTCCGTGCCACATAACTATGACTATGACATAGATGACATGTTATGTGGGAGCGAAGATGATCAAGCCGCCCGTGTGCTGGCTCGCGAGCGGTACATTCTCGGCTTCGCTTCGAGGATCGACTTCACAAAGACCGCACGATATGTGATCCGAGCGTGGGCTCTGA
>JBGTHH010001011.1:0-4832 GCA_041746275.1 Pirellulaceae bacterium
CCGCAGAGTGCCGGTGCCGATCCAGGTCCACTTTGCTATGGACGCGGCGGACCGCTGACGGTAACCGATATTAATCTCTTCCTGGGTAAGATCCTGCCCGATCACTTTCCCTTCCCGTTACTTCCGATCACCGCGATCAAACAAGCTCTGCAAGCGCTGAGCGACGAGATCGCACTCGTTACGGGTCTGCGTTATGAACCCGTCGAGTTGGCCGATGGCTTCTTGCAAGTCGCCAACGCCAGCATGGCCAAGGCCATTCGTTCCATTTCGATCGCCAAAGGCTACGATCCTTCGGACTATGTACTCGTCGCGTTTGGCGGTGCGGCTCCGCAACATGCTTGCGCGATCGCCGACGAGTTGCTAATCCATCAGATTCTGAATCACCCCGACGCCGGTATCTTGAGTGCGCTGGGAGCCGGCTTGGCCGACGTGGTGCGTCATCGCGCCGCGGGGATTTATCGTCGGTACGAACCGACGGAACTCGATCGCGTGGAGGCCATCTTCAGCGATCTCGCCGAAGCGGCTCGACAGGACGTCCTGTCCGAAGCGATCGCTCCGCAGCAGATCGAAGTCTCGCGGTTCCTCGATCTGCGATTCCGCGAACTCGACGCTTACCTGACGATTCCTTGTCCACCCGATGGCGACTACGCCGCCGCGTTTCGTAGCGAGCACATGCGACTCTACGGCTACCTGCACGAGAGCCGCTCCCTGGAGATCGTCGCCGCGCGCGTGGAAGCCGTGGGCCGCTGCGAAACTACTCTCGCGCCATCGATTATCGCAGCTCCACGTGAGGCACCCACACCACTGCAGGACCGTGATGTCGTCTTCGGTGGGAAGTCGTATCCGACGTCACTGTATCACCGCAGTGAACTGCAACCCGGCCAAACGCTGACCGGCCCGGCCATCGTGCTCGAAGCCATGTCGACCACGGTGATCGATCCCGGCTGGCAAGCGGAAGTTCTGTCAGGAGGCGAGTTATTGCTTACCAAGAAAGTAGCGGTTGGGCGCAAGCCCTCCGATATTGCGAGACCGGACGGCTTGCGCCGTTCCGCTAAATCGGGAATCAATTTCGGGACTGATCCCAAGCCGCTCCAATCATCGGCGGATCAACAGCTTGATAGTCGGAATCAAGACCGGGCCGCGCCGAACGCGTGTCCCCCACACGCTCTCCCAGCGGATCAGATTAGCGAGTCCGATAGCGACCTCCACACCACGCCCCCCTCCCCTGCCCTGCTCGAAAATCTTCAATAACCATTTCGCCGGCATCGCGGAGCAAATGGGGATCACGCTGCGCAACACGTCGAGCAGCGTGAACGTTAAGGAACGACTCGACTTCAGTTGCGCGATGTTCACGGCCAACGGAGATCTGGTTGTCAATGCACCGCACATTCCGGTGCATTTGGGCGCGATGAGCGAAACGGTGAAGCGCATCATCGCCGATAACCCCGACATGCAACCCGGCGATGTGTTGGTCACCAACAATCCGTATCGCGGCGGGTCGCACTTGCCCGACGTCACCGTGATCACGCCCGTGCATGACGAAGCTTCGGGAGCGTTGCTGTTTTTCACCGCTAGTCGCGCACATCACGCCGAGATTGGTGGGATCACGCCCGGTTCGATGCCTCCCTTCTCCAAAACGCTCGCCGAGGAAGGCGTGTTGATCAGTAACTTCGTCGTGATGCGCTCCGGTACGTCGCGACTCGCTGACTTGCGACAATGGCTGCTCGCCGGGCCGTATCCCACGCGCAAGGTCGACGACAACTTGGCCGACCTGACGGCCCAGATCGCCGCCAATCGACAAGGGATGCGGGACCTGCGGCAGTTGGTCCAGCGTTATTCGTGGGACACCGTCGCGGCGTATATGCACCACATTCAACAGGCCGCCGAACGGAAGATGCGTGCCGCGCTGACTCAGTTCCCGGACGGCGTCTACGAGTTCACCGATCATCTCGACGATGGCTCGCCGATCGCCGTCAGCATCACCATCGCGGGCGACGCGGCGACGATTGATTTTACCGGGACCGGACCGGTGCTGCCGAGCAATCTGAATGCCAATCGCGCGATCGTGACCGCCGCGGTGATGTACTGCTTCCGGTGCCTGATTGGTGAGGACATTCCGCTGAATCAAGGCGTTCTGACTCCGCTGCACATCGTGTTGCCGGAATGTTTGTTGAACCCGGCCGAAGGACTCACGCCCGCCGAATCTCCAGCGGTGGTCGGCGGTAACGTCGAGACATCGCAGCGGGTGGTGGATGTGCTGTTGGGCGCGTTGGGCATCGCGGCCGCCAGCCAAGGTACGATGAACAACGTATTGTTCGGAGATGCCACGTTCGGATATTACGAGACGATCTGTGGCGGATCGGGGGCGACCCCACACGCGGCTGGAGCCGACGCCGTCCATACGCACATGACCAACACGCGACTGACCGATCCCGAGATCTTGGAACAGCGGTATCCGGTTCTACTGCAAGAATTCTCGATTCGCCGTGGTTCGGGAGGCGCGGGGAGTCATCGCGGTGGTGACGGCGTGGTGCGGAAAATCAAGTTTCTTCAACCGCTGGAGCTTTCGACGTTGTCGCAACGACGTGGCCCATATCCGCCTTATGGATTGTCGGGAGGTGAGCCCGGAAAAACCGGTGTGAATCTACTGGTGCGTGCCAACGGCCAGCGCGAATCGCTTCCGGGCTGCACGCATTTGCGCGTCGAGCCGGGAGATATGCTCGTCATCGCCACGCCGGGAGGAGGCGGCTTTGGTCCCGTGCCCGCTCCACAAGTGACAACCAATCAGGATGCTTCCGGCGCGTAGTCGCGTCCTGCCCGAGACGCCACGATCACCAGCAACAACCCCAGCCCCATCAAGCCCGTGGCAACGTAATACGGCATCGCCAACTGCAGCTTCAGCAGCGGGATTCCCAGTCCCGATCCAAAGATGCGGGCTAGTGAACTGATACTCTGCCCCACGCCTAGGATCATCCCCTGCTTTTCGGGATCGCTCCGCCGCGACAACAAGGCGTTCAGATTCGGCTGCATGAAGGAAAAGCCCGCGACCACCACGGCCAATGCCACGAACAACAATCCGGTCGAGCCGCGGGAGATCGCAACCAGCATCAGAGCGAAGCCGACAACTTCGATCAACGCGCCGGCGGCGGCTAGAGTTCCCTCCGAAACGCGACCGGCCAACCGTCGCACCAAGCCACCTTGCACCATCGCCAACGTGAAGCCGATGAAGGCGTACGTCAGACAGACACCGCCCCAACTGAACGCGAACGGGCTGTCCGGCGTGTTCTCACCTCCTTTGATCAGCATCGAGAGCGTCGTTTCAAAATTCCCGAACGAAAAGATGCAGACAAAGATCGCGACCAGGATCAACGCCACCGACGGCACCGACATCGCCACGCGGCAAGCCGTGAAATCAAAGATCCGCTTGTTCACCCGTTCGCTGTCGGGGTGCTTCGACTCCGGCAAGAGAAACACCGCCAGCCCCAAAGCGATCGCCGAGAGAATCGCCGCAGTGTAGCCCGGCCACGGACCTGGCTCGGCTTGCGCGTTGGGCACCGCCAGAAAACCCAGCAGCGGGCCAAAGGTAAACCCCAACCCAAAGGCCATCCCGATCAAGGCCATCCCTTTGGAACGGTTCTCCAACGAGGTCGTATCCGCGATATAAGCCTGGGCCGTCGAGATCGTAGCTCCCGCAATCCCGGCTCCGATCCGCGCCGCGAACAACAGCGGCAAACTCTTCAACACCGTCGCAATGCCAAACAGCGTATAGAACACCACGGAGCCGAGCAGACCGATCAACAATACCGGTCGACGCCCGATGCGGTCGGACAATCGTCCCCACAGCGGCGCGAAGAAGAACTGCATCACGGAGAAGCTCGCCATGAGCGCCCCCAACTGCCAACCGACTTCATCCAAGATGAATTGATCGGCATAGATCGGCAGCAAAGGCAAAACCATGCCGAATCCCAGCAGATCGATAAAGACGGTCAGGAAGATGACCAGGAGCGAACCCTGGCGAGGCGATTCGGGCATGCAACTGCGACTCGTTGTGAAAGACCTCAGGGGTGTCGACGCGAACCGTGGGGCGGGGCTTCCATCATAGTTGGAGCCTATCGCGGTTGGCAGGGGGCGACGAGTGGGCGTCCCGTCTCCTGTTAGGCTTCCGGAGTAACCCGTATCATGCGTTGATGCTGAACACGACCTACGAAGCTCGCCGACAACTCGAGTCGCTGGATGGCCCCGCGCTGGCTCAACTTCAACTGCGCAAACTCAATGCCTTGCTGGGAACGATTCTTCCCAGCAACGCCTTTTACGCCTCCAAGCTCGCTGGCTGTAAACTCCCGTTGCCCTCACTGGAGGCCCTGGACACGCTGCCGTTCACGTTCAAAAGCGAACTGGCTCAACGCAGCCGTGACGAGGACTTCGCGGCCAACTTGACCTACCCGCTTGAGCAGTACGTCCGCTTTCATCGCACCTCGGGCACGCGCGGCAACCCACTGGTTGTGCTCGATACGCAGGTCGATTGGGAATGGTGGCTCGACACCTGGCAGTTCGTGCTGGACGCGGCCGCCTTGATGCCCCGCGATCGTGTCTTCATGGCGTTTTCCTTCGGACCTTTCATTGGCTTTTGGAGTGCTTTCGAGGCGGCTGTCGCGCGCGGCGCGTTGGTCATCCCGGGCGGTGGGCTCAGCACCCTCGCGCGGCTGGACGCGATCCGCGGCAATCGTGTCACCACGATCTGCTGCACGCCGACCTATGCACTGCACATGGTCGAGGTCGCGGCCGAGCACGATATCAAACTAAGTTCGTTCGATGTGAAGCGCATCATCGTC
>JBGTHH010001012.1:0-3358 GCA_041746275.1 Pirellulaceae bacterium
GGAGATAGCTATGGCGAAATCCTCCGTTACCTCTGTTGCCTCCTGTTCAATCCTTCCCCGCAGCCTGCGGTATCAGAGCAAGTCGCTAACCTTAACGAGAGTGGTAGGTCAGATCAGGTTCGCGATCAAATAATGGCCAAACCGACAGAAGAGCGACGGCGGCTTGTTGCCGATGAGTAATGGGATTTTGCACAGAATCAGAATCTTTCGCTATTTGAAAGACGTGGACGCTTGCGTCGTCACCGACCGTTACCGCCGCATCGCCGACTCGTTGGGCCTGACCGAATGTAAGTGTCGGGCCTCACGTCTTGATACCAGGCGCTGAAATCTCAGAAAGACGAGCGAGCAACGCATCCGTTGGTCGTATGGAAGCCGAGCGGCAGGACCCCCTGTTTCCGGGGCGTCCTTCTTTTCCCTGTTCCCCGCCAATACTGGTGAACCAGCGCTTTAGCGTGCCAGCGGCGGAGGCCGCGGGCTGACACCCAGGAATGGACGCAGACTTGTTCAACTATAGTACCGGCGATATCATGATAATGCCTGCTAAGGTGAAGCCGATCGGCCTTGTTGAGTTTTGTGAATGAAGTTCACGACGTTCATCCCCACGCATCGCAACGACGGCACGCCCGTTTCCGATGCGGAATTGGACGCCATCCAAATGGAATTGGCAATTCATTTTGGTGGTGCGACGGACGAAGGATTGGTCAAGGGAATGTGGTTGGACGAAGGCGGCACATTGTATCGCGACACCTGCCGCAAGCTGTTCGTGAAGTGCGACGACAGCCGCGTCGACGAGGTCAACGGCATTGTCAAGGCGATCGGCCGTCGGCTCGGACAAAAGGCGATGTGGATCGAGTTTGACTTTACCGACAACGCGCGGATCATTGACTGCGAATAAGGGAGGACACGAAGCATGGCCAAAGCCAAGTCCAGCAAACCGAAGCAGTTTCTCGACGCAGCTCGTCGCCTGCACCGTCGCGGCGTCAGTTCGACGGAGTTCTGGAACGCACTCTGCGGGATCGACGGACAATTGAGCCGTCTGTTTCCGACCCAATCCGAGCGAGTCGCCCTGTCCAAGACGCCCGAATGGAAAAAATTCCACGAGCTGTGGCAGGAGCTTCAAGAGAGCGACAAGCAATCCAACCGCGCCTTCGCCGCCTCGACCACCAGCGCCAACGGCACCGTGATTCTGCGGCTGCCGAAGTCGGTTCACACGGCTTTGATCCGCGAAGCCGAACACGAAGGCACGTCGCTTAACCAGTTGTGCGTCGCCAAACTGAGCGCTCAGTTGGCCGAAGTCGTGTCCTGAGTCCCGCCGCCACGCCACGTCCCTGCAAGGTCTGGAATTCCTATAACTTTGGACAGCCACGGCAACCGCCAAGCCCAACGATCGAAGACGAAGTACAACCCTGCAAACGCTGAAAATGCCGTTACGCTAATGAATACGCCAAAGTATCCCGCCGCCTGTTTCATGACTGCGATGAACGCGATCGCCAGCAGAGAGAGAAAGAAGATATATCGTTCTCGGGGGTAGCCCCGCATTGAATAGGTGTGCATTCCCGTTTCCCTCCCTATCGCCGTCTATCTCCGGCACTATTCGTCCTGGAGTTACACTTGTTCAACTGTAGCGAATATAACAGTCTGGCAAGATAGTTCAACCCCAACGAACGGAATTCTTGCCCTGGCGAATCCGAAGCAGTAGACTGGGCCAATGGCAAAACGTGCAATCAAAACGACTTCTGTCGACAAGGAGCCTGTCATGTCACTTGCTCAGCGACTCCAGCAGGCGCGAAGTGACGCGGGGCTGACGCTGGACCAATTGGCCACTGAATCTGGCCTGTCAAAAACGTACCTATGGGAGTTGGAGAACGACCAAGCGGGAGTGAAAAAGCCGTCAGCGGATACCTTGATGAAACTCGTTACTCCGCTTCGCACCACGCTCGCCGAACTGCTTGGGCTACCTACCGTCCAGGCTAATAACCAGACGGTTGAGCTCAGTAAGTCGTTGCGAGACTTCCGTGACTGGATGAAGAAGACCGGGAGAGATCTGTCCGACGAGGAGGTCCGCGATCTGGCAACCATGCGGTTCCGAGGAGGTCAACCGAAGACGGTGGACGACTGGGATGACCTTTACCGTACGCTCAAACGAACGACCAAGAGATAGCACGATGCCGCGCACGTATCGCAGATCGGACCTTCACGAACACGTCATCGCCATCATGGACGAGACGGGGGAAGATGACCCCTTCGAGGCTGTGCGAGTCAAGGCTCGTGCTGTAGTAACACAGTTCCATGAGAGCGTTGGTGAAAGTCCACCTTTCAACGCCCAGGCCTTGGCAAGCCTGCGCGGTCTGCACTGGTCCGATGATGATCCACGCTTCAGCCCGGATTCCGAAATTGCCCCTGAGTCTGATGGTCGAGTCGTTCTTCGTGTCAACAAGACCCGCCCGCTGACGCGCCAGAGATTCAGCATTTGCCACGAAATCGGGCACACTCTCTTCCCGGATTATCAACTCGCAGTCCGCTGTCGCAAGGGATACGAACGGACTTTTGCCGATCACAGCGATCTCCTCGAAACATTATGTGATGTCGCCGCAAGCGAGTTGATGTTCCCGACGCCGTGGTTCACGGATCGCCTCAAGGCATTGACATTGTCCGCCTCGGAATTGGCACAACTTGCGGACGACTATCAAGCATCACGGGATGCCACCGTGCGGCGTTTCGTAGAAGTGCATCCGGAACCGCTGGCGGCCGTGTTCTTCAGTTGGAAGTTGAAACCAACCGAACAGCGTCGCGTCCAAGCACAGAGCAAGACAAAGCCGCTGTTTCCAGGTCTGCAATTGCCCCAACCGAGTCGGTTGCTTCGCGTTGACTACCGGATCACTAATCCAGAATTCGACCGCCAGTGTGGCGACTACATTCCCGAAGACAAGTCGATCCCGAGCGAAGGACCGATCTTCGAGGCTTCCCAGAGCCAGGCACCCAAGGACGGTGAACAGCAACTAGACTTCGGCCGGCTCAATCGTCGGTTCGCAATTTGTGCGGTTCCAATCTTTACAACGGAAGACTCCCTCGGACCGAACGGCGGTTGCTCAGTTGTCGCGGTACTCCGCCCCACCTGATAGAACGAAATGTGACAAGACAATCAAACAGGCGTGTCCTGCAACGTGAATTGAGACGACATGAGTGACCAACTCGCGAACATCAACCGGCTCGAAAAAGACCTCTGGGAGGCGGCGGATAACCTCCGGGCGAATTCCAAGCTGACGTCCACCGAATACTGCATGCCCGTGCTTGGCGTGATCTTTCTGCGTCATGCGGCCAATCGGTTCGATGTCGTCACGAAAGAGATCGAAGTCAG
>JBGTHH010001013.1:0-2729 GCA_041746275.1 Pirellulaceae bacterium
CAACGCTCGACCGACGATCCCACCGTTCACCTTGACCCCACCTATCGCACTTCCCTATCGTATCGACTGGAACATGACAGGAGCTCCGTCCCGTGCCTGAAACCGCCTTCGCTTCGACGTACTTTCCCAGCCGGCGCGCGACGCTCGCGGAGGGACAGCCGATCAGCGAACTCATGTCCCGCGCCTTGGACAATCGGCACTTGATCTCCCTCGCTGCGGGTTTCGTGGATCAAGAGACCTTGCCGGTCGCCGCCGTCCGCGAGGTTCTTGCCGACCTGCTAGCGGATGAAGTTGCCGCTCGCCAAGCTTTGCAGTACGGGGCCACGCCCGGCCTGACGGAACTGCGGGAGCTGATCCTGGCTCTTACCCAAGAGGATTCGAGGGCTCGCACGACGCTCGACGGCATCGTTATTACGGCCGGGAGCAATCAGTTATTGCATTTGGTGGCCGAGAGCTTGCTCGATCCGGGAGATATCGTCCTGTGTGCCGCGCCGACCTACTTGGTGTTTCTGGGAACTGTCGCCAATCTCGGTGCTCGCTCGCGCAGCGTGGCTACCGACGAGGACGGCATGATTCCAGAAGCACTCGAAGCGACACTCCAGCAGCTTCAGGCCACCGGGGAACTCCCCCGCGTCAAAGCGATTTATCTGGTCCCTTATTTCGACAATCCGTCCGGGATCACGATGCCCCCCGACCGAGTCGCGAGGATTGTCGAATTGGCGGCCAAGTGGTCACAGCGCACCCGCATTCATGTGATCGCCGACGAGGCTTATCGCGAGCTGCGTTATGCGGGTGATGATGCTCCCAGTGCCAGTGCCTACGATCCAGATGGGGAAACGGTTATCGTGGCGGGAACTTTCTCAAAGTCATTTTCGCCAGGCGTGCGCGTGGGCTGGGGAATCCTGCCGCCGCATCTCATTGGACCCGTCTGTGCCCAGAAGGGGAATATCGATTTTGGCTCACCCAACTTCAACCAGCATCTGATGGCCGGAGTGCTTCAGCGAGGTTTGTTCGATGAACAGGTGGCCCGCTTGCGTGAGAATTATGGACAAAAGTTGATCGCCATGCTGGATGCCGCAGACGAATTCCTCGGGCCGTTAAACGGAGTCACGTGGCGGCGTCCGACCGGAGGGCTATATGTTTGGGCGACTTTGCCAGAGCACCTCGATACGGGACCCGACGGCAAGCTATTTGATCAGGCGATTGCGGCGGGAATGCTGTATGTTCCCGGACAGTATTGTTATCCGCTGGAAGGCGAGCCGATTCAGAAGAATACGATCCGACTGAGCTTCGGTGTGCAATCGTCCTCGCGAATTCGAGAAGGAATCAGGGCCTTGGCCCAAGCCATTCAGGCCGTGTTGTGACTTGGTGAATCGTCGCTGACACGGATCGGTCGGCGTTCACCAGTGAAACGGAGTTCCAATGTCCACGTTTGATCGCTATCTGCTGCGACTGTTCACGAAGGTGCTCCTGGCTTGCTTTCTCAGCATGGTCGGACTCTACATCGTGATCGACGTGTTCAGTAATCTCGACGAGTTTCTGGGCTACGGTTCGCAAACCGGCGGCGTATTGCTGGTCATCGCCGACTACTACTCGGCCCGCGTGCCTTGGTTTTTCAATCATACCAGCGGGCTATTGGCCTTGGTGGCGGGGATGTTCGCGGTTACCTGGCTGCAGCGCACCCACGAACTGACCGCGCTCATGGCCGCTGGGATTACGACCAAGAGAGTTGTCTTGCCGTTGGTGGTCGCGGCCGCCCTGGTCAGCCTTGTGGCGGCCGCCAACCGAGAACTGGTCATTCCCCAGATTCGCGACAAACTGATTCGCAACGCTCAAGATTGGCTGGGCAAATCGGCCAACAAAGTGGATGCTGTGACCGACAATCGCACGGACATTCTCATCAACGGACGTGCGAGCTTCGCGGCCGACTCGCGGATTCAAGAGCCGACCTTCACGCTGCATCGACGACAAGGCGACTTTGGGCGAAAGTTGGAGGCCGAAAACGCCTTCTACCATTCACGTCAAGCAGGCCGACCGGGCGGCTATCTCTTGGACGGTGTGACCCAACCCGCGAATCATGCCCAAATTACCTCAGTGTTGGTCGAAGGCGAACCCGTGATTCTGAGTCCCGCCGATACCCCGTGGCTGGAGCCGCACCAATTGTTCGTGGTCACGGACGTCAGCTTCTCCCATCTCGCAGGTGGGACTCAATGGCGGAACTTTGCGTCAACCAGCGAGCTCGTGATGGGCCTTCGCAATCCCAGCCTTGATTTCGGTCTCGGCTCGCGCGTGGCGATGCATGCTCGTTTCGTTCAGCCTTTCTTGGATGTGACGCTGTTCTTGTTGGGGCTGCCGTTGGTCCTGACGCGACAGAACCGTAATGTCTTTGTCGCGGCGGGCCTGGGGGTTTGCGTCGTACTGGCTTATTTCGCCGTGATGATGCTGTGTCAGGCACTTGGCGCGAGCGGACTGCTGCTATCGCCGGCTCAAGCCGCTTGGTGTCCGTTGCTGATCCTCGCCCCGACGGCAACAGCCCTATCTCACTCTATCTGGGAATAGCCATTTATCGCGGTGACTGCTTGACATCACCGCTCGATAGGCTACCTTGACGGCGCAGTCTTCGTGATCATTAAAAATATCGCAAACTGCGCTGTCAATTTATTCGTTCAACTATGCCTGCCCTTGCGAGCTACTTGGCAGGCACCCCAGTCTTACTGAATTCACCCTTT
>JBGTHH010001014.1:0-4944 GCA_041746275.1 Pirellulaceae bacterium
TCGCAGCTACGGGAAATCCTTGCAATACACAGACATCCCCTCGGAGCCAGTCCCATTTTTTCATGGCCTCGGAGCGTTCAGCCCTGATATCGTCTACGATTGCGGGGGGATGCGATGCCCCATTTTCTCGCGTTTCGTTTCAAGGTAGCGAGCGTTATGCACGTTGATCGGAGGCAGGATCGGGACTTGGTCCACGACCTCCAAGCTAAACCCGCCATAGATGAACGCGTCGGTTTTCTTGGGGTTGTTGGTGAGCAAGCGCACTCGGCTTAACCCCAAGTCCTTGAGGATCTGGATGCCGATGCCATAGTCTCGCATGTCCGCCTTGTGACCCAGAGCGAGGTTGGCTTCGACCGTATCCAGGCCTTGATCCTGCAACGAGTAAGCTTTGAGTTTTTCGGCGAGCCCGATGCCGCGACCCTCCTGCGGCAGATAGATCAGTGCGCCGGCCCCTTCGTTCTGGATCATTTCCAGAGCCATGTGAAGCTGGTCACCGCAGTCACAACGCAGGGATTCGATCAGATCACCGGTAAAGCAACTGGAATGCAGACGCACCAGCGGCACCGCCACGCTCGATAGATCCCCCGCCGTGATGGCCAGCGGCGTCTGGTCTTCGTATTTGACCGCGTAGACGATCACTCGGAACGGCCCCATTTTCGTCGGCAGTTCCGCCTCGGTGACACGGGAAACCAGCTTCTCGCTGACGCGACGATGGGCGATGAGTTGCTCGATCGAGATGATTTGCAGGTTGTGTCGCTCGGCCAAATCAAGCAGTTGCTCGCGGCTGGCCCGTTCGCCGCGATCGTCCAGAATCTCGCTCAACACTCCCGCGGGAGCCAGTCCCGCCATGCGGCAAAGATCCACGGTGGCCTCGGTATGTCCCGCGCGGCGGAGGATACCGCCTTCTTTGGCCAGCAGCGGGTAAACGTGTCCGGGACGCACGAAGTCGTCCGCCGTCGCGTTGGGATCGACCATGGTACGAATGGTCAGGGCTCGCTCTTCCGCCGTGATCCCCGTTTTCGCGCTGCGATGGTCGATCGGTGTCATGAAGGCGGTCTTGAGCGGGGCGGTATTCGCCTCGACGATCGGGCTTAACTCCAGGCGGCGGCAAACGTCAGGCAGGATCGGAGCACAGAGTTGACCGCGTCCGCTCAAGATGAAGTTGATATTCTCGGCGGTGGCTTTCTCAGCCGCGCAGATGAAATCGCCTTCGTTCTCGCGATCCTCGTCGTCAACGACAATCACGACCTCGCCTCGTGCAATCGCATCGACGGTGGCTTGAACGGACGAAAACGAACGTGACATCAATAGCTCCCGTGGGTGTCGGCGGCGGGCAGGGCGACTGACGAGTCGCCTCGGTTGGTGCTATTATAGGCGCGCCGAACGCATCCGCGCAAGGCTCTGTTGCTTTCGGGACTGGGTCACTGGGAAGCCGTGTCGCAGTCGGATCTTCCGCCGCTGGATTAGGTTCGATCAAGATGCTTGAGCGGGAAGAGTATGTGGAGCAGGCGTATTTCTTTCGTACGCTGAGCGAACGACTACCGCAGAACATGCCGCTGCAGGAGTTGTTTCGGCAGACGCGCGAGGAACTGCTGGCGTCCACGAAGTTGCCGCTTGCGATCGATTTCATGCGGGCCGAGTTGGAGTATGCCGGCGTCTTTGGGACCGCCATGGCACGACTGACACACTACTTCACGCCGTACCAAACGTATCTGGTGCAAGAGGCGGAGAACGAACGGGGCCGGTTCGATCTGCGGATCGCTCTCGAAATCCTTCGCTCTGAAGCGGAATACCGGGCTCGAGGAGCGTCGCCTCAGGGCATGTTTCTGTTTCATTTCGAGGTGCTTTGCCGCAATCGACTGCGCTACGACAAGGGACTGGAAGCCATCGCCAAGGACCCAATTTTCGGGGAGGACTGGCGAGCCTGGATCCTCACAGTGCGGCGGCAAGTGGGAATTATTGACCTCGCCGATTTGCTGTACGTACGGAGCGAGCACTATCAGCGGCTGCGCGAGACTCGTCAGGGCACGCCGCTGGAACCCGAAAAGCCGGTACTTTTCGGCGAAAAGGAAGGGAAGATCGCCGTGGCCAATCGCGGCAAGGAGCCCCTGTATCTGTTCGCCGCCTTGCAACGTCATCTGGGGTATCCCGAAGTTCCGCGTCCCAAACCGCCCAATGACAGCGTTCAAGTCCTGCCCTTGGTGCTGCGACGGCTGGAACGCATCGAGGCACGCCTGAAGATCATCGAAGAGGAACAGCGAGGCGGACTGGACTTGACCAAGTTTTACGGCCAAAACCCCAAGTTCATCGCTCCGCCCGAGCTGGATTAAAGAGACGCTGAATCGCCGTGCCCAGATTCTCCTAAAAAATTCTTCGACCGGCGTTCTCCAAAACGAGATGGCGCGTTAAATTCTATGACTTGGTGAAGTTGTGAGTGCGATCTTGATGTTCCCGACAAAGTTTGAAGCGGAAGGGTGTCGAGTCGCTGGCTGTTGTCACCGATGTGAAAACGATTGAGGTGCCTGGTCGTGGATGTTCGATTGAACTTGGAAAGCGATACCGTGGAGAAAGTCGCCACGGCCGGTCCGCTGTGCGTTGATGTCAGCACCTCCGTTCGTGACACGCTACACGCGATGAAGGAGCGGAGCCGCGGCGCGGTCCTCGTCTGTCGCGGAGAAAAGCTAGCGGGCATTTTCACCGAACGCGACGCCCTGAAATTGATGGCTCCCGGTGCCCAACTCGATGTCGCCGTCGAGCAATTCATGACCGCCAATCCGGAGACGATTGCGGACAGTGAAACGGTCGGTGACGCGATTTCAAAGATGTCGCGTGGCGGCTACCGACGCTTGCCAATGGTCGATCCCGAAGGACATCCCAAGGGGTTCGTCACGGTATCGAGTATTTTGCATTACTTGGTCGGTCATTTTCCGGCGGTGGTGTATAATCTACCACCCAACCCGCACCACGCGACACAGACTCGCGAGGGTGCCTAGAACCTTCCGGCTTTGCCAACACCCATTCCCCATCCCACGTAACTAGCGGCTAAGTGCTACCAACGAAATTCATCGTGAGTTAGTCATGTCGATCTCCACTGAGGGGCAGCGTGCCTCGATCAAACAAACCATCGTCCTCGAAGGTGCGACCGTCCGGCTGGCGGGCGACTCCGGCGATGGAATGCAGCTCGCCGGTACACAGCTAACCGGTACCTCGGCACAAGTCGGCAACGACATCGCGACGTTCCCCGACTTCCCGGCTGAGATTCGTGCTCCGCGCGGCACGCTCGCCGGTGTGAGCGGGTTTCAAGTCCATTTCTCCTCGCAGGAGATCTTCACGCCGGGTGATACACTCGACGCGCTGGTCGCCATGAATCCCGCCGCGCTCAAGACCAATCTGGCCGATTTGGTTCCGGGCGGAACGTTGATTGTGAACGAGGATGCCTTTGACAAGAAGGATCTGGCAAAGGCCGGATATACGATCAATCCGTTGGAGGATAACAGTCTCGACGCGTACCACCTCTTCAAAGTCCCCATGACAACCCTGACGCGCGGTGCCGTCGAGGGCTTGGGGCTGAGCGTCAAGGAAGCCGATCGTTGTCGAAACTTTTTCGCGATGGGGCTGCTGTATTGGCTCTATGGCCGTGACATGGGAACCACACTACGGTTCATTGAAGACAAATTCGGTGGTAAACCCGATGTCGCGGAAGCCAATCGCAAGACGCTCAATGCCGGTTGGAACTACGGCGAGACGACCGAGGCATTCGTCAGCAACTATCAGGTCGATCCCGCAAAATTGCCCGCGGGTACTTACAAGAACATGATGGGCAATCAAGCCTTGGCGTGGGGCTTGATGGCGGCGGCGAAGGCGAGCGATATCGACTTGTTCTATGGCACGTATCCCATCACACCCGCTAGTGATATTTTGCACGAGCTGAGCCGACACAAGAATTTCGGTGTCCGCACTTTTCAAGCCGAAGACGAGATCGCGGCCATGTGTTCGATCATCGGAGCCGCATTTGGCGGTTCGATGGCGGTGACGGGGTCAAGCGGCCCGGGTATCGCGCTCAAGGGCGAGGCGATGGGGTTGGCGATGATCCTGGAATTGCCCATGTTGATCATCAACGTTCAGCGTGGTGGTCCGAGCACGGGGCTGCCCACCAAGACGGAGCAGTCCGATCTGTTGCAAGTCTTGTTTGGACGCAACGGCGAGTCACCCCTTCCGGTCATTGCCGCGCGAAGCCCCGGGGATTGTTTCGATGTCGCCCAAGAAGCGTGGCGCATCGCCGTCCGATTTATGACTCCCGTAATCATCCTGACCGATGGCTACATCGCCAACGGCTCCGAACCGTGGCTGATTCCCGATGCGGATTCGTTCCCCAAGATCGAGGTCAAGCATCCGGGACCGCCCACCACGGACGTACCATTCATGCCGTATGCGCGTGACGAGCGTTTGGCTCGGCCGTGGGCGATTCCAGGCACCGAAGGTCTGATGCATCGCGTCGGCGGCTTGGAGAAGCAAGACATCACCGGCAACGTGAGCTACGATCCTGAAAACCACCAGCACATGACTAATGTGCGGAACAAGAAGGTGGAGAACATCGCCTACGACATTCCGCTGCAAGCGGTCGATGGCCCTGAGAGTGGCGACCTGCTGGTGCTCAGTTGGGGTGGTACTTACGGGGCCAATGCCACCGCCGTCAAACGCTGTCAGAAGCTGGGCTTGTCCGTGGCCCACACACATCTGCGTTACCTGAACCCCTTCCCCAGAAACTTGGGCGAGATTCTCGATCGTTATCAGAAGATCCTGATTCCCGAGCTGAACATGGGCCAGCTCCGGCTCCTGATTCGGTCCAAGTATCTTAAGGACGCGATTGGGTTTAACAAGGTCAAAGGCAAACCCTTCGCGGTCTCGGAACTCGTCCAGAAGATTCAACAAACCATCTCGGCT
>JBGTHH010001015.1:0-3647 GCA_041746275.1 Pirellulaceae bacterium
GGGACATCGTGGACTTCGATCACTGCATCGACTGGATTCCCGAGACGCTCGGCAAGCTGCGGAGCCGGTATGGGAAGTACTTCGTACTAGGCAATCACGACAAACGCGTGCGCGACATCGCGGGACTGCGCCAAACGATGATCCAAGCGGGTTTTATCGACTTGGGTGGTCGTGTGGAGCGACCGATCATCGCTGGTTGCGAATTGCTGTTGGCGGGCAACGAACGACCCTGGTTCGGCCCGGCACCAACGGTTCCGCCGCGAAGCTTCGACGCACAAGGCCATCCGGTGATGCGCATTCTGTTGTCCCATTCTCCGGATCAGATCCCCTGGGCTCGTCGTCACGACTTCGATTTGATGTTGGCGGGGCATACGCATGGCGGGCAGATTCGCTTTCCCTTGATCGGTCCCGTGGTGGCACCCAGCCTGTTTGGCGTCAAGTACGCCAGCGGAGTCTTTGATGAAGCTCCCACATTGGTCCATGTCAGCCGCGGCGTCTCCGGGCTCGATCCCATCCGGATCAACTGCCTGCCGGAAGTGACGAAGATCGTGTTGCGCAGCTCGCTGGTTGATCCTGTGCCCGTGCGCAGAACGACCGCCAGTCAAATCGTTCTCGCCGAACAACCGTGCTGATTCGAGTCCCGCGAGGTTTCAAGACGCGACGATATCGTAGAGCGTACGGCCACCGATCGGTAGCGGACGGTTGTTGCGATCGATGATCTCCGACGAGGGATCAATCCCCATCAAATAGAACAACGTCGCGGCGAGATCTTCGGGTTTGACGGGATGTTCATCCGGGTACATCGCCTGCGAGTCGGAAGCCCCATACACGTAACCCCGCTTAACTCCGCCACCCGCCAGTAGCGCCGTATAGCATTGAGGCCAATGATCGCGGCTCTCATTCTTATTGATAATCGGCGTCCGCCCAAACTCGCCCATCCACACCACCAGCGTCTCGTCCAGCAAGCCTCGCTGCTCCAAATCATCCAACAACGTGGGCAACGTTTGATCGGTGATGGGCAGGTGATATTTGTTCACGATCTGATACATCCGCGTATCGTCAAAGCCATGCGTGTCCCAACCCCCTTCGTCGATTTTGCGGCCGCCAATGTTGTTGGAGAAATAGACGGTCACGAAGCGAACTCCAGACTCGACCAGCCGCCGCGCCAACAAACAGCTTTGCCCATACGTCGTGCGTCCATACCGCTCGCGCAGCGCCGCGGGTTCCGCCGAGATATCAAAAGCCTGGCGCACGCGATCGGACGTCAACATGGAAATGGCTCGTTCATAATAGGCGTCCAAACCTTGAGCCGCAGCCGAGAACTCCAACAACTGGGCCTGTTGGTCGATCAGTTGTTGAACCTCCCGACGACGTTGCAGCCGGTCGATCGACAAATTGCGAGGCAAGCTCAGTTCGGGTAGTTGGAAATCGGCGGCGTTCGGGTCTTCCAAGAAAAGGAGCGGATCGTGCCCTTTGCCCAGGAAGCTGGCGTGTTGCCCCGGCACGATCGAACCATCGCGAATCACGTGCGGGTAGGCCACGTAAGTCGGCATGCCATTTGTGTTCGGCGCGAGATGATCGACGACACTGCCGTAGCCCGGATAGAGATCGAGCGAATCTCGCAGACGCTGATCGTCGCTGGGAGGTTCATGCCCGCTAATGGCATAGTAACCCGCGGACGCATGATTCTTCATCTTGTGCGTCAGGCTGCGAATCAGGCAGACGCGATCCATCCGTTTGGCCATTTCGGGCAGCAGTTCACAGACTTGGATTCCCGGTGCGGAGCTCGCGACGGCTTGATACGGACTGCGCACGGTATCGGGCGCGGCCGGTTTCATATCGAATGTGTCGAGCTGGCTGGGCCCGCCCCATTGAAAGAGGAAGATGACCGATTTCGCGCGGACCTTCAATCGCTTCCCGCGATCCTCGGCGGCCAGCAGCCTGGGCAACGTCAGCCCCGCCAATCCCATGCCGCCGATCTTAATGGCGTGGCGTCGATTCAACATTGGATGCATGATCTCTCCCAATCGCAGCGGCTCGTTCAATGGCGAAAGATGAACTCTTTGGAGTTCAGCAAGGCCCACGCCAAATCTTGCAGTCGAACCAAGCGATCGTCAACGTTCGGCCCGTCGTTCGACTCGGCTTGTACCTCGGCGTGGGTTAGGTATGTGATCGCGGACGTCAGTTCAGTGTCGGAGGGAGGTCGCGACAACGCGGTCCAATACAACTGGTCGACGACTTCGGCGTTGGGCAGGTTGGAGGCGATCAATTGAGCCAATCGGTTGTCGGGTTGCTCCAACCGCTCGTTCAATTCGCCGCCAATCAGCATGAACGCCTGAGACAACGTCGTCTCGTTCGAGCGTTCGCACTCGCAGGCCAACAAACGTTCGGGTTTGCCAAACATGTTCAGGAAGCGGTCGCCGGCCGCCGCTGAAGTTTTCCGCGAACGCACGCGTTGTACGCCCGGTATCTGCCCCGCGCGCAGTCCACGCTGGTGTCCGGAAAACTCGACGGGCGTATCCAGTACCTGCGACTGTGCATCCAATAGCTTCTCGGCGGGCAAGCGATACACGATCGCCCGCGCGAAGTTGCTCTCCTGATCGGCATTGGTGGCGTTGGGAACCG
Organism: Pirellulaceae bacterium; assembly: GCA_041746275.1. Classification (GTDB taxonomy): domain Bacteria; phylum Planctomycetota; class Planctomycetia; order Pirellulales; family Pirellulaceae. The sequence continues at coordinate 2,626 of JBGTHH010001015.1, forward strand.
GCGACAGTTGGTAGGTCTGCGACGTCATGATTAGTTCGACCAGTTGCCGGAGGCTATAGCCGCTCGCGACAAACGACTCAGCCAGTTTGGCCAACAGATCGGGATGCGAGGGAGGATTCGTGGGGCGGAGGTCGTCGATCGGATCGACGATGCCACGACCCAACAAGTGATACCACACGAAATTGACTTGCGAACGCGCGAACATCGCGTTTTCAGGAGATGTCAGCCAGACCGCTAACGGGGTCAGACGATCATGATACGACCCCGGTCCCAGTTCGTCGTCGCCGAGCAGCTTGGGCCAGACCGGCTGACCCGTGCGCGGGTCCTTCACGCTGCCCGTCTCGCTGATCAGGATGACTTGCTCACCGATGAATTCGTTTTTGTCGAGTTTGTCGGAACGATTGTTCTCGATGATCTTATAGTCCACGCGCGCGAACACCGCAGCCCACGAGTAGTAATCGTCTTGTGTCCAGCGATCAAACGGATGATTGTGGCATTTAGCACACTGCAAGCGGACTCCCAAAAACAGTCGTGCCGTAGTTTCGGCTCGCGTCGCGGGATCGCGATTGGCACGCCAGAAATTCGCGGCAGGCTGTTCATAGGAACTGCCCTGAGCGCGCAATAGCTCGCGAACGAACTCGTCGACCGGCTTGTCCGCGGCGATGCTATCGCGAATCCATGCGTGATAGACCTCGACTCCTTTCGCATCCAACACCTTCTCCTCATTGCGGAGAATGTCCGACCACTTCAACGCCCAGTGCTCGGCGAACTCCGCGCGGTATACAAGCTCACGAATCAAACGTAGCCGCTTGTCCGGTGCGTCGTCAGCGACGAACCGCCGCGCCTCGTCCGCAGTGGGGAGCAGGCCAATCGCATCCAAGTAGGCTCGTCGCACAAACTGATGATCGTCGACGGGATCGGATGGATTCACGCGTAGTTGCCGCAGGCGATGGAACACCAAGTCGTCGATGAAGTTGTTCGACGCGGGAGCACTCCATTCGAACTCGGATCGCTCTGGGACA
>JBGTHH010001016.1:0-9944 GCA_041746275.1 Pirellulaceae bacterium
CTCGACGCTGGGTGCGGAGGAAGTTGATTACGTCCGCGATGTGCAACCGATTTTCACGCAGCGCTGCGTGAAGTGCCACAACGCGACGAAGCCCGAGTCGGGATTGCGACTTGATCGTGGCGGCGGGTTGTTGCGCGGCGGGGACGGCGGGACGGTGGTGGTCGCTAGCGACGTGACGCGGAGTCGGTTGCTGGCCATCCTCCAAGGCACGGACGACAAGGTGGAGCGGATGCCACCCGAGGGTGAACCCTTAAACGCGGCCGAGTTGGCGACGATCACGGCGTGGATCGCCGCCGGTGCGCGGGTGCCCGACGAGCAGATACGGTTGGAGGTCACTTCGGATCACTGGGCGTTTCAACCGCCGCGCCGGGTCGCCTTGCCACCTGGGTCGCCCGATGCGGTGACGCACAACGCGATCGATCACTTTGTCTTGGCGAGGCTGGCAGCGGACGGCCTCACACCCTCACCCGCCGCCGATCGCGCGACGCTGATCCGCCGCCTGAGCCTCGACTTGCTCGGCATTCCGCCCACTCCGGACGAGGTCGACGCGTTTGTCCACGATTCCCGGCCGGATGCCTACGACCGCTTGGTCAGCCAGTTGCTGGCGTCGCCCGCCTATGGCGAACGTTGGGGGCGGCATTGGTTGGATCTGGCCCGATACGCCGACAGCAACGGCTTTACCCGCGATTTTGGACGGGAGATCTGGAAGTATCGCGAGTGGGTCATCGCCGCGTTGAATTCCGGAATGCCATTCGATCAGTTTACGATCGAGCAATTCGCCGGTGACATGTTGCCCGACCCGACGCTCGACCAGTTGCTCGCCACGGGCTTTCATCGCAACACGCTGACCAATGACGAAGGCGGCACCGACCAGGAACAGTTTCGCGTGGACGCCGTCGCCGATCGGGTCGACACGACGGGCGTGGTCTACCTGGGATTAACGCTGGGTTGCGCGCGCTGCCATCAACACAAGTACGATCCGATCAGCCAACGCGAGTATTATCAGATCTTCGCGTTCCTGAATAATAGTGACGAGCCGCAGGTCGATGCTCCCGCTCCGTGGCAAATCGAACGTGGAGTTGTCGATCGCCGCGATGAGATTCGACAGCAGATTCAACAGCGGGAGGAGACGCTCGCGGCCCAGGCGGATGAATTCACCGCGAAACAACTGGAGTGGGAAAAGAACATCACACCAGCATTCTTTCGCACACTGGACGGTCCGACGCAGGTCGCTCTGGAAACGAAGCTTGACGAGCGGGACGACACGCAGAAGAAGCTGATCGCCGAGCTGTACAAGAAGTCCGATGCGGCTCGACAAGCGTTTCCTCTAGTTCAGCAAATCGCCGATCTGCGGGCGATCGAACCAGCGATCCCGACTTCGATGATCTTGCGCGAGCGGAGTGAGCTGCGCGCGACCCACATCCATCGCCGTGGCAACTTCCTCGACCACGGTGAACTCGTCGCCCCCGATGTGCCCAGCGTGCTGCCGCGACTGCGTACTGAGACGGAGTTGCGTTCCGAGGCGTCTTCGACAACTGGCAGCGAGGCGACACGGCTCGACTTGGCTCGCTGGTTGGTTGATGCGCGGAACCCATTGACGCCGCGCGTGATCGTGAATCGCTACTGGCAACACTTTTTCGGTCGCGGGATTGTCGAGACGGAAAACGATTTCGGAACCCAAGGGATACCTCCCACGCATCCCGAGCTGCTGGATTGGTTGGCGGTCGAGTTTGTCGAATCGGGTTGGGACGTGAAGGCGATCCAACGTTTGATCGTGACGTCTGCAACTTATCGACAAGCCTCGCGACATCGTCGTGAACTGGAGCAAGTCGATCCGTTCAATAAGTTGCTCGCGCGTCAGTCGCGAGTGCGGCTGGATGCCGAAATCATTCGCGACAACGCTTTGGCGGTGAGCGGTCTGCTCAGCCGAAAGATCGGCGGCCCGAGCGTCCATCCGCCGCAGCCCGAGGGCATTTATGCCTTTACCCAAGACCAGAAACCGTGGAAGACCGACACGAGCGAAGACCGCTATCGCCGCGGGATGTACACCTACTTCTGGCGATCCAGTCCCTATCCCTCGCTAGTCGCCTTCGACGCCCCCGAAGCCAACGTGACGTGTACGCGACGAGTCCGCTCGAACACGCCGCTGCAATCCCTCACGCTGGCCAACGACATTCAGTTTGTCGAGTGTGCCCGCGCGCTGGCGACTCAGGTCGTGGCGGCGAACTGTGCTGACGAAGGCCAACGCGCCGATCGATTGTTTCAAAGCTGTTTCGCACGTTCCGCCAACGACCGGGAACGCTCGCGGCTGTTGGAGCTTGTGGCGACGCAACGAATCGCTTTTTCCCAAGATCCCGATGCCGCGATGGCACTGGTTGGAGCCGAGAAGCCCCAGGCGATCGACAGCGAACTCGCCACCTGGATCGCAACCGCGCGGGTACTGATGAATCTCGACGAGTTTATCACGCGGGAGTGACGAACACTCGGAGAGGGTCAGCCCCTTTATCAACACAATAGGCTGTTAGGCTATCCATGGACACGCCATCACACCAACTGCTGCATACGACGCGTCGCCACTTCTTCCGCGACTGCCGAGTCGGTCTCGGAGCGATCGCGCTAGGCGCGATGATGCAACAGGACGGGCTGTTCTCGGCGGAGTCGCGATCTGCCGCGCATCCGTTAGCCCCCAAGTCCCCACACTACACGCCGCGCGCGAAGAATGTGATCTTTCTGTTCATGGCGGGAGGGCCGAGCCAGCTCGAACTGTTCGATCCCAAGCCGAAACTGCAACAGCTCGAAGGCCAGGTGATCCCCGAATCGTATGTGGCGAATCAACGGTTCGCGTTCATCAAGCAGGACGCCAAGCTGCTCGGCACGCGTCGGACATTCGCGCAGCATGGAGCTAGTGGACAGACGATTTCCGAGTGCCTGCCGCATCTGGCGGCGATCGCGGATGACATCGCGATTGTGCGGTCGATGTCCACCGACGTGTTCAATCACGGTCCCGCCAAATTCTTCATGAACACCGGTTTTAATCAACTGGGGCGACCCAGCATGGGGGCTTGGATTACGTACGGGATTGGCAGCGAAGCGAATGACTTGCCGGGCTTTGTCGTATTGCAGTCGGGGCCGCGTGGTCCGCGGGGCGGTTCACCGAACTGGGGCAGCGGCTTTTTGCCCACGACGTACCAGGGCGTGCCGTTTCGAGGCAAAGGGGCACCGATCCTGAACTTGGAGAATCCGGCGGGGATTGATACCGCGCGGCAAGCCGACTTCGTCCAAGCGGTTAATGATTTCAATCGACTGCGGCTGGCCGAAACCCACGATCCCGAGATTGCGACACGCATCGCGGCCTACGAGATGGCGTATCGGATGCAATCGAGTGCTCCCGAGCTGATGGACATCACGGACGAAACCCAGGACACGCTCGATCTGTACGGAGCCGACCCGGCGAAGCCCTCGTTCGCCAACAATTGTTTGCTGGCCAGGCGATTGGTGCAGCGCGGCACGCGGTTCGTGCAGCTCTATCACACGGACTGGGATCATCACGGCAATCCGGACACGGAGCTCACCGGGACCTTGGACAAGGTGTGTCAGGAAGTCGATCAACCGGCGGCCGCTTTGGTGCAGGACCTAAAGCGGCTCGGAATGCTGGACGATACGCTCGTGGTTTGGGGCGGCGAGTTTGGCCGCACTCCGCAAGGCGAGCCGCGGGACTTTCTCGGCCGCGATCATCACATCGAAGCGTTTGCCATGTGGATGGCCGGCGGAGGCGTAAAGCCGGGGATCACGCTTGGCAAGACCGACGACATCGGCTACTACCCTGTGGAAGATCGAGTCCACGTCCACGATTTACACGCCACGATTCTCCACCTGTTGGGACTCGATCACTTGAAGCTCACGTATCGCTTCCAGGGACGCGACTTCCGGCTGACCGACGTCGTGGGCCAGGTGGTCGAGAAACTACTGGCTTGACTCTGGAGCTTGTCCGAAAAGGGGGCTGACCCTCTCCGGCAATGCCCCCTCTCCGGCAATGCCAAGGCTCAGTGACATCGACATGCTTCCAAAGGATCTGTCCTCTTTTCGGACAAGCTCTTTGGAATCGCCGCAACCGTCACAAGTGCAGCTCTATCACGTCTTTGTCCCGCAAGACAAAGTCGCCATGCACCACGGCTCCGGCATGGACTTCCTCGCGCCAGACGCGGGCGTACTTCAAGTTTCGAGCGAAGTCTTGATGCACCAGTTCGGCCACGTCGAGCAACGTCGCGCCTTCGTTGACGGTGAACGGGCGATCGTAATCGGGCTGCTTTTCGCTGGGGAGTTTGGTGTAGATCCGCACGATCCGCAGCGATTCGAAGATGGCTTGGCGGAGCTCGTCCAGCGTGTTCGCTTGCTGAGCCGAGATCACGTGCTCGGGAAAATTAGGAGTGTGGAACTCACGCCAGAGACTCAATCGATCGGCGGCCTCGGGCAGATCGATCTTGTTCCAGACCAGGAGCGTTTGCGTGTACGCGCAGCCGAGATCTTCCTTGTCCAAATAGGACGTCGCGGCCAGTCGCGTCTTGGTGGATTGCAGATGGCCGAGCAGGTCCTGGAGCTGATCGAGACCTTCGTCGGAGCCCAAGTCAGCCACGACGATCACGAGATCGGCACCGCGAATCAAGCTGAGCGTTACGGGATCGAGCAGTTCCGCGGTGATCGGCGGCGTGTCGATCACTTGGATGAGAATGTCTTCCCAACGCATCATCCCCGGTGCCGGTGAACGGGTGGTGAACGGGTACGGCGCGATCTCGGGGGTGGCACGCGTGAGACTGGCCAGCAGTTGGCTCTTGCCGACGTTGGGCCCGCCGATCACGACCACGCGCCCCGCGCCTTGCCGTGGAATGCGCTGTGCGGCCGACTTGCCCAAACCACGCGATTGTTGCTGAGCGAGCGTCTGCTTGGTGCGGCTAATCCGTTGCTTCAGATCGGCGTGTAGCTTGTCGGTCCCTTTGTGCTTTGGCAGTTCCCGCAGCATGACCTGCAAACATCGCAGTTCGTCATCGAGCGTGGTCGCACCGCGATAGGCTTCTTCCGCCTTAAGATACTTGTACGTGAGATTCGCACTCACCAACTGGGCTCCGCTTGCCAGCCGGAATCATCCCAGATCTCCACCACGGGCACGAACGGTTCGGCGGTTTGGGAATTGGTGATAGAAGTCCCCTGCCAACTGATCGGCACCAAGGTGTCCGCGTCGTCTTCGCGCGTCACAACGGCAACCTCCTCCGGAACACCAATGACCTCCAGCGGTTCTGGTAACACCTCCGGTTCGGCGACGGATTCAACCTGTGTCAAGTCGCTGCCGCTCGTTTCGTTGTCTCGCGATGACAACATCGGCGGAACGAGTTGAATGGAAGTCGTTGGTGCCTGCCGAGCGTCGGGTTGCGGCAAATTCAGTTCGACGCTCGTCATTGTTTGGTGAGTGATGGGCCGCAAGCGTTGTGGGGGCAAGGGATTGGATTCCAATTGCGGGCGAGTTTCGGCGGGCGACAGCGTGGGGCGAGGCACGATCGCGGGGACGGGGACCAGCGAGGGCGTCGCGGCGGGTTGATAGTAAGGCTGGTTCACCGACTCGGCGGACGGTCCCGACCACTGACCACACGGTTCGGTGGAGACCACATCACACACGCTGGCGGATGCGGCGAAACAGTCTGCTGGAGCACGTGATCCTGGGAGCCAACTCGCGACCGTTCGCGGATGCCACTCGCTGGCTTCGCAAGGCTGTAGCGTCGTCACGGTCTGGCCCCTCGCGGGATCGAAGCTCGTCGCCGGTCGATAGTAGGTGACCGGAACCCGAGCGGACGTCGCTCGGTAGCCTGGCAGCGATCTCGCGCCGATAACAGGCGTCAGGCAATTGTCCGAGCAACCATGCGGATGATCCAGCCAACCGGCATTGGCCAGAGTAGCCGAAGCCAGACTGAAGATCACGCAGAAACCGAGTTTTGCTAGAGCATGGTTCATGTGTTACGTCGCCAAATCTCGATCCGCCCGTTCCCTGCACAACCCTAGATCATGTTTGTCGAGTCGATTGCCTCATTTCAGTCCGAAGACCCGCCATAACCAAGAATGACATCCGTCGCTGTGGTGATCGTTTCACGGAGTTGCCGTACGTGGTCGGCGCTGCTCATACAGATCATACATTCCGAATAACAGTTCGCGGAGATTCTGGCCGTGCTCCTCGAAGCCGCGCCGTACATCCTCGTCGGAAATCCAATCGCAATCGGGTGGCAGGAGTTCTCGAACCAGCGACTGCGCAAAGTCCAGGGAAACGGTCGTCGTCCAGAGGGTAGGTAAACCCTGTGGTTGATGGCAGGTGATCAATAACCCCGCTTGCTGTTGGCGACAGGCTTGATCTAGTTGCTTTTGCACGCGTCGACTGAGCAGTTCATAGCCTTCCACAACTACTTGCGTTGCTGCCGACCATGTCGTTCGTTCGCGCTCCAGGTCGAGCCCACTGCGGTTTCCTGGCTGGACAACGTGGTGGCTCACATGGCGACCGGCTGCGGCGAGTTCCGGGAACAAGGCGTGGAGCAACGTGGACTTGCCGGAGCCGTGGGGACCACGGATTTCGCCGCGCCAATCGTGACGAGCCAAGTCGGCGACGAGGCTTTGCAGTGTCGTGGTTCCGGCAAAGCGAAAGGGAATGGCTCCTGGCCGGATGGCCGACGTCGAGAAGGGATTCTTGTCGGGAAACATTTACCGGGAGTCGACCGTGTGATCGGTCAACGTTCCACGAGTTTAGCCGGGACCACGGAGCCCAGCGTGAAAGGTTGCTCGAAGTACAGTTCCTTCCCCTTTTTCAAAAAGAGTCGGACGCGGGCACACCAGCGGATCTTGACGATTTCGCCAGAGTAGCTCAAGGGACTGTTGGGCAAGATCGTCCGGAACCGATACATGGGCCGCAGGTCGCCATCCTCACAGTCGCGTGGGACGCGCCTCTGGAAAAAATGCACGCCCAGATCCTCGTCCCCTTTCCCTTCCGTGTACCAAAGAACCGACAATTCCACGGCTTGAATGTCGTTGGCCTCGACGGCGTCGATCTGGCATTCGCATTCCAGCTCGTCGCCGGGCTGATAGATCCGCCGGGGCTCGGCAAGTTGCAGACTGAGCAACGGTTCCATGATACGTCCGAGTTTCGTCAACGGCCGACTAAAACGCGATCCTGTCGAGCTCGCGAGAACTGCGCTTCGGTTATCCATGGCCTGATGTGCTGTTCATGTGCGAGTTGCTTTCGGGATAGACGATCACAGGAAAACTGCGTGTCAAGATTCCCGATCTTTCTGAATGTCCTCGGATCACTAGTTTCCAGCGGATGGCATTGTGCCCAGACTGGAGCGAATGCATGGCCCCACCAGGAACTCGCAATTTCCCTTGCGATTTGAACGGCGTACCATCTTCGATTCGGATATCCCTCTCGCGAAGGACCTCCTGCTCGTAAACGACGCGGGTTTCGGTCCGGATATCGGTTCCTTGTGAATAGGTAGCTTCTTCTTCACAGACCAAGGACAAAACCAACGTCGACAGCGACAACCTCCCTGCCTGAGATACGAAAATCTCACAGACGGCGTTCGGACGCAAGGGGTGGTCGGAGATCTCAACACAGGTCGGACCAAATCGCGTCTGGGCACGGAGCTCGCGAAAAAAGTACTTCACCGACCACAACGTGGCGATGACCAGGGGTACGACGAACAAAGTCAAGAACCACTCGGGAGTTCCGATCAGATGCTGCTTCACCACCACCACGCCCATCACCGACGTGACGCCCGTCAAGGTCAGAAAGATCAGCGTCGCCAGGGCCAGTCGCCAAGTGGGAGCTTCCGCAGTGGGCAAACGATAACTGAGCTCGACGCCCGGGCTGTTGGTCACGTAGTTATCACGCGGGATGTTGGGATAGGCCTGGGATGAGGGCATCGCCTCGCTGATCAGGTCCATTTCCGCCGCGTGTTTCACCAGTGCCGAGCGGCGTTCCGCCGAGGCTCCCGCGTGCCAAGCGGTCCAAGCCACTCCCATTCCACCGATTATGGCAAACGAAGCCATGACGAGCACCATCAACCAAAAGCCGAAGCCCGGTTTATAGACTTCGGGGGTGGGATGCAATACCTGGGAAGTAATGACCGCCGTCAGCGAAATCGACCCCAGCAGGAAGAGGATGCCAAAAAACACCGCTTCCCCCACACTCCCGGCGAGTCGAGAGCCCGTGCGGCGATCACCACGTTTCTTCTGCCAAAGGCGGAGTCTAAATGTCACAAGAACGTCTTATCAGTGCTTGGCCAAACGATCAGGAGGAACAAGCTTAAGCTTGACGATTGGGCGGTATTGTACTCCAATCGCACGGAATTGTAGGGGGTTTCCGTCGTCGCTATTCCATTCGGTGAACCTTCGCCATTTTGTGAACCCATTCTGTACGAACAAGGTGTCGCGCCATGCAAGTAACTCCAGGATTTGATAGCCTCGTCACCAGCAGGTTTACCCGGGGCCTGCTGCTCGTCACGTTGCTGACGTCGGCAGGCTTACAAAGCCCCGTTCAGGCTGGCGATTGGCCCCAAATTCTTGGCCCAACACGCAATGGGCAGGCGCAAGATGAGCCCGTTATTGCCAAATGGCCCGAGGCGGGTCCACCGACCGCGTGGAGCCGGCCACTTGGACAAGGCTTTGCCGGACCGGCCGTGGTTGGCAACCAAGTCGTGATCTTTCATCGGGTGGACGATGTGGAACGATTGGAGGCATGGGACGCCACCACGGGACAACCACTTTGGCAGTCAGACTTTCCGGCCTCATACCGTGGCGGCATCAATCCCGATTTGGGGCCACGATGTGTTCCGTTGGTACATCAACAACGGGCCTTCGCCTTCGGGGCTGCCGGAGATTTGCACTGCGTGGCCTTGGCGGATGGCAAGAAGATTTGGTCCCGCGAAGCCTATCGCGACTACCAAGGTGATGAGGGATATTTTGGGGCGGGAAGTACGCCCATCGTGGTCGCGGGAAAAGTGCTGGTCAATGTGGGTAGCCGCACTGCGGGAATCGTGGCCTTCGACGCGGAGACCGGCCAGACCGCATGGACCGCCACAACGGAAGGCGCTAGTTACTCGTCTCCAACCACGGCGACCATCGATGGACTCGAACATGTGATCTTCGTGACCCGATTGAGCACGGTGTCGCTCGACCCACAAGACGGCGCGGTGCGATTTCGCTTTCCGTTCGGTAGCCGAGGCCCCACGGTGAACGGAGCGACGCCGCTGGTTTTTGACAAGCACTTGTTTGTCTCGTCGAGCTACGGCGTGGGGGCTAACTTGTCGCGCATCAAGGCCAAACAAGCCGAGCAGGTCTGGGCCAATGACACAACCATGTCGAGCCAGTACTCAACCTGTGTCTATCACGACGGATTCCTCTACGGCACCCATGGCCGCGAGGACTACGCCAACGGCGAGCTCCGGTGCATCGAAGCGCGAACCGGTCGGATTGCCTGGTCGGTACCCGGCTTTGGGGTAGCGCACACGATCCTGGTCGGCGAACAACTCGTGTTGCTGGGCGTCGATGGAAAGTTGCGGTTGGCCGAGGCGAACCCCCAGGCCTACCGCCAAGCTGCGAGCGCCCAAGTCAGCGACGATGTAACCCGCGCGCTACCGGCGCTGGCTAACGGTCGACTCTATTTGCGCGACAATACGAACACGGGAGGCAAGCTCATCTGCCTCGACCTGGCTCGATAGCTAGATCGTAAACCGAACGGCCTGTGTGTTCCCCGGCCACTTGGCATTCAGCTTTTGCAAAAATGGAGCGCCCTCCGTGGCGATCCTCATGGTGGTCAGCGCCCGCTCAGCCCAGCGGATCGGCGACTACTTGGGGGTGTTCGTCGTACGATTGGGCCGATAGAAGCCAATGCCCTCCAATGCCGCGTAGACTTCGTC
>JBGTHH010001017.1:0-8650 GCA_041746275.1 Pirellulaceae bacterium
CTGCCGAGCACATCCAGCAGTTCCTCGGTGATATACATGGGATAGAAGTACATCAGGCGAATCCAGTCGATCCCGGGCACATCATCAAGCTGTCGCAACAATTCGGCCAGTCGCGGCTCGCCATACAAGTCCATGCCGTAGTAAGTCGTGTCCTGCGCGACGATGATCAACTCGCGGACGCCGTCAGCGGCCAGTTCCCTGGCTTCGGCCAAAACCTCTTCCATGGGTTTGGTGGCGTGCTTGCCTCGCATCTTGGGTATCGCACAAAACGTACACAGCCGATCGCAGCCCTCCGAGATCTTGAGGTACGCGAAATGCCGGGGCGTAATCCGCAAGCGGTCGCGATCGGGCAGCGCGCGAATCGGTGCCGGGCGAAAGACCAGACGCTGTTCATCCAGATTCCCCAACAGACGATCGGCGACGCGGGTCACCTCCTCGCGGCCAAAGACGCCCACCAGCGAATCGATGTCGGGCCGATCGGTCAGCAGTTCCTCGCGTTGGCGTTCCGCCAGACAGCCCGACACGATCACGCCGCGCGTTCGCCCGGCACGCTTCAGTGCCAACATCTCGTCGATCGCGGCAAACGATTCGTCCCGCGCCTGCTCGATAAACCCACAGGTATTCACGACAACAAAGTCCGCGCCATCCGGATCGGCAACCAATTCGTAACCATCCAGCTTGAGCAGCCCGAGCATGCGTTCGCTATCGACCAGATTCTTGGCACAGCCCAGGCTGACGAAGGCATACGAACCCTTGGTCTTAGGAACGGCAAGTTTCGGCTGTAGAGTAACGACATTGCTCAATGGACTGGTTCCGGGCGGAATCGCGGCAAACTGACATCGTAGTCGAACGCTGGACTTTCGGCGAGTGGGACGAAACTCCCCCGCCGAATACGGATTACCGCAAGGGACGTAGGCCCAGTTCTTGCCTTCTTCGTGCCAGCAACTCGAAGGCTCGCGGTTCCGCATGGAGAAGCTTGAGTAATTGGGAGGGAGTGCAAGCCAGTTCCGCTGCCGCAGCCTTGGGTTCCCACTGCCTCGCTGCCAGTCGATCCAGCGCCTCGGCCAATAGCGCGGGGAAGTCGTCGTGCTCGGGATTCACCGAAATACGCCCCCCCGTGCATCGTCGCCGCCAAAGATCACTGGGTACTTCGTCGTTTGCAGGCAACGGCTCGAACCGCTGAGTAATCGCCAAGTTGATCCGCAGTCGATAAATGGCCATTTGCCGGTTTTGTTCCTGGCTACGACGCTCGGAGGCCTCGCCTCGAACACCGGTCGGGATGTGAGTGATCACGATGGCCGTTTCCACTTTGTTGCGATGCTGCCCACCTGGACCGCTGCGCCGTTGTCGACGCGTCTGGCACTCGGCCAACAACGTCGTCTCGTCCCGTGTCGCGGGGTGCATGGGCCAGACCCAGTGGTGAACGGAGCTTTAATAGGCTGTTAGCATACGCCTCGGTCGACGAGCTTTCCATGAGCAAGCGAATGTGGATCTGCCCGATTGCCAACAACCAACTTCGTGCGCTTTTCCGCGCCCCACCGCATGGAGTAATATATTCGTGTCGGTCATCGCCCCACGGATAAGCCGCCGCGAGTGACTGGATCGGCAAGCCTCACCACATCGTTTCCTCCACCGAGGACAATCCATGCACATTCGTTGCCCAAATTGCAAGAACATGTTGGAGATCGTTCCCGATCAGCAACCCGCCTCACACATCAGTTGTCCTTCCTGTGGCAGTCAATTGCCCGATCACGATCCGACGGTCGACATGCCGTTGCGTACGCCGAAGCGGCTGGGCGAATTTGAGTTAATTGATCATGTCGGTCGCGGACACTTTGGCGACGTCTGGCGAGCTCGGGATGTGGGACTCAACCGGATCGTGGCGCTCAAGATTCCTCGGACGCACGACTTCGACGACGAAACGTTGCACTTGTTCGTACGCGAAGCCCGCGCGGCGGCTCAAGTGCGACACCCCAACGTGGTCGCGGTTCATCAGGTGGCAAGTGAGGGAGAGCGAGTTTATATCGTCAGCGAGTTCATCGATGGCGTGACGTTGGCGGAGACGCTGAAAGTTAAACGCTTCACGCCTCGGGAGGCGGCGGAGCTCTGCCGAACGCTGGCCTTGGCCCTGCATCATGCCCACGAGGCGGGCGTGATCCACCGCGATTTGAAGCCATCGAATATCATGATCGATGCTGACGACGAACCGCACCTCACCGATTTCGGGTTGGCCAAGCATGAGGGTGCCGAGTTCTCGATGACGGCGACTGGACAGGTGTTGGGCACGCCAGCCTATATGCCTCCCGAGCAAGCGCGCGGCGACAGTCGTGAAGCGGATCGCCGGAGCGATGTCTATTCGCTGGGTGTCATCTTGTATGAGTTGCTGGCGGGTCGGCGGCCTTTCGAGGGCAATTCGCGTCTCTTGATCCGGCAGATTCTGGTCGAAGAGCCAGCGTCGGTGCGCCGTTGGCAACGGGATGTGCCCAGTGCGTTGGAAACCATTTGCCTACAAGCGATGGCCAAGCAGCCTCAGCGTCGCTACTCCACGGCATTGGCCATGGCGGAAGATCTGGAACGGTTTCTCCGTGGTGAAGCTATCCTGGCCCGCCGCACAAGTCTGGCGGAGAAAACCTATTTGTGGATACGTCGGCAGCCGGCCTTGGCGTCCGCCAGTAGCTTGGTCTTGCTCCTCTTGGTGTTACTTACCGCAACGCTGCTCAAAGGATCAGTCCCCGCGCCGCTGCCGGTGATTCCGCAGGTCAACGTGCTGCTCTCGACCAATCCACCCGACGCGCTAGTGGTACTTCATCCGCTCGATCTCAAGACGGGGTTGCCGCAACCGGACAAGGCGATTCGGCCCGAACAGCGCACGCCCATCAAGACACAACTTCCTCCCGGAGACTACCTGGTGGTGGCCGTGTCGCAGGCCCCCGGCTACACGTTTCATGAAGTCTATCGGCGCGTTCCAGGCGAGGACTCTCCCATGGAATCGCTGCCGCATCGGTCGGCGGAGAAACAAGGCGATTTCTATGTTCTGCCGGAGATCGCGATTCCGCGCGACACAATCAGCGACGGCATGGCGGCGTTCGAAGGAGCCCAGCCGTTCGTGGTCGGCAGCGAATCGCTAACCGTGTCGCCTCCCCACGAGCGCAACGTGCCTCCGTTCTACCTGGACACCACCGAAGTCACCTTCGCCGATTGGCAGCAATATACGGAACAGCGCCGACTGGTCACCCAGAGCCCGCCGCAATCGAACGAGAATGCCCTGACCTGGATCACGTATGACGAAGCGGTTCATGTGGCTGAGAAGTTGGGGAAGCGGTTGCCGACCGAGGCCGAGTACGAGTTCGCGGCGACGTGGGGCGGCCAGCGGTTGTATCCTTGGGGCGATGATGCAGCTCTGTTGGAGACGTGGTCCACCGGGCCGCTACGTGAACCCGATTGGGATGTCTTGCCGACCAGTCCTCCCGTATTCAATTTGTATTCCAACGTCGCCGAGTGGACGTCAACGCCGGGCATCCACTATCCGAAGTTCCGGGAGTTGGGCATCCCACATCCGCCTTACGCCGCCATGTATCGCATCGTGCGCGGCGCTCCGCGCAGCGTGTTGGTCGAGAACGTGGAACCGACCGATCTGGCCGATGGTCCGCGAGTTCGCATCGCCTGGAATCGTGACGATGCGAACCGCGCCATCGGTTTACGCTGTGCCCGTAGCGCCAAACCACGCCTCACGACAGAGGACTTTGATCGAGTGCCGTAAGTAACGACGAGCCGGACTTCGAATCCGTAACCGCGAGATTGAGTTGCCAAGTCGCCGTTACTTCTTGAAGATCTGATACTCACCAACCATGTTTCCAGGAGTTCCTGGCATTTTTTCAACCTCAACCACCCAGTACGTGACTCTGTCGCTTTTAAGTTTTGCCGGGACAGTATCAATACCCGAGTCAAATTCATACCCGAATTTCGATGTCGTTCCGTCGAGCGGTTTCCAGTCTTTTCCCATCATTTTTTCTGGATGAGGTGGAATGTCGTTAGGTTTTCCTGTCACTCGATACACTTTCGCTATCTTTTTGGCCCCATTCACCTCGAACGAAAGGGCTCTATTTAAGTCATGGAGCGTTACGCCCTTTTCTATTTTCGTCGGAGGACCGCTCGTTAACAGGCGTAAGTCCTTGTCAGTCACGGTAGTGATGCAACCAACGCCGGTTGCACAATTCGACGTCAGGTTGTCGGGACCCCACCACAGTTGTGGCTGACCACATTCAGGTTTCACTGCATAATAACCCACCAAGTTGCCCATATACATCATCTTGTAGATCGGGCAGATTTTCGTGTCCTCGGTTTCTTTGGCTTCCTTCTGTTCCTTCTTCTCATCGCATTGCGACATCACGGGGGTCACGCTGGCGAGCGGCAGGATGAGCGTCAGGCAGAGGATGAGATAACGTGAGGTGTACGACATCAAAGTGCTCCTATTCGAGAAATGGGAAGATGCTGGACGGGACGGCGAGTGCCACAAGAATACCCCCCAAGCGGAAGATGCACTTTACTTCACGCATCACCGCAAAACAAGCGTCGAGGAGGCACTTTTTCGTCACTATTTCGCGTCGTCCGACGGCCGCGAATTTAATCGCGTCTTACCCCACGGCAGAAGCCTAACAGCTTGACACGCGGCCTATCGTAGTCCCCGGCACTTGGCCACATGCACCAGACCTTGGGCCAGTAGAAGCAGTGACTGTTGAGTCGATCGTGGAGTCGCGAGTAAACCAAAGCCAGTCGATCGCGCGTACAGCGCCGACTCGACGGGAACAAGGCAATCTTGGAGTGGCATGATACCGCCACTTTATGACCGGATCGTGACCATGACGGCCAAGGATGGCGATCCCGGACGATCATGTGCCATGCGCATATTGCGTCGAACAGGTCAGTTCCGCACAATGTTACCTTCGCACGAAGTAATTTTCGCATCGTCCGTCCATTACCAAGTTGGAGTCATCCGATGTCCTATCGCTCACCGCTTCGCCCCATGACGCTGACGGTCGCGTGTGTGTGGTATGCCGCCATGGGCGGAGCTCTCTTCGCAACTACCGAGGAAAAGCCGCTGACGCCAAGCGAAGCTCGGGAGCGGGTGGGCGAGAAGATCGAGCTTCAAATGGAAGTTCGCGTGGCCAAAGATCGCTTGGAGAAACGTGGCGAGATTTACCTCGATAGCGAAGAGGATTTTCGTGACGAGAAGAACTTCGCCGTGGTCGTGACCAAGCAAGGCGCGGAGAGCTTGCGGGCGCAAGAGATTCGCGATCCCGCCGCTCACTTTCAAGGAAAGCTCATTCGCGTCCGGGGCACGGTGAAGGAAGTGGATGGCGTGCCCCGCATCGAAGTGGACGATGCCGACCAAATCAAGCTGGAGAAGTCTCCTTAAATTCGACTCAACTCGCCTCGTTCTGATCCATGGGAAAGGGAGATTGTCATGACTCGTCGCCCGGCATTTACCTTAGTCGAACTCCTCGTGGTGATTGCCATCATCGGAATTCTGGTGGCTCTGCTCTTGCCCGCCGTCCAAGCGGCGCGCGAGTCCGCTCGGCGGATGCAGTGTACGAACAACCTCAAACAAGTGGCTCTGTCCTCGCATAACTTTCATGACATACGCAAGGCATTTCCGCCGGGTGTCTATCAGTTATCCTTTCCCTCGAGTCCGGCGTATCGCGGTGTATCTCTGTTCGTCAAGCTGTTGCCTTATATCGAACAGAATAATCTGGGGGATGGTTGGGATGAGGTGGACCCGTTGACGAATACCGTGGGCGGAAACGCATCGCGTACGGCGACCGTCTTGCCGATTCTGATCTGCCCCTCCGATGTGATTCCCGTCAATCCGGTAAGTACAGGCAGTAACCGTTGGTACGGGATCACGAGCTATGGAGGGAACGGCGGAATGCGCTCGTACGATCCTCAGTTCGCCAGCAACGACGGCGTCTTCTTCGTCATCGGGCCTGGATCGCAAACCGATCCGATTGGACAACCGATCCGCATGGCGGATGTCACGGACGGTCTGAGCAACACGCTGTTATTTGGCGAACGTAGCCACTTCGACCGTAACCACGATTCTTTCGCCGCCAACATTCCATCGCCTGGTGGTGGTCAGTTTCTCAATGCGATGGGCACCATTGGTTGGTGGGCACCGTCGGGCGGTCGTTTGGCGGGAGGAGATGTAACGCTCAGCGCCTATGCTCCCATCAATTTCTCCCCACCGGCCGATTTCCATGGCGGTGCCACGATGGTCCCGCCCGCAACCGATTTTATCAGCTATCGTTACTACAACGAACGCCGCGTGAGTGCCTTTGGCAGCCTGCATCCTGGCGGAGCGAACTTCGCCTTGGCCGATGGCTCGGTGCGGTTCATTTCTGAAACGATTCCACTCGCGAATCTGCAACGCGCCGCCGTTCGCCATGACGGGGAAGTGTTCCTTCTCGATTAGCCCCAGCCAGTCAAAACCTCGATGCATCATAAACGAATCATGATACCTCACGGCTGGATCGCCATCTGCACGATAGTCCTCTCGCTATCCGCTGGCTGTGGTCAGGGATTGCCTTTAGCCAATGTGAAAGGGATCGTGTTAATCGATGGTCAACCGTTGCCGAATGTGCTGGTGACCTTCGTACCAGAAGCGGCCGGTGCGAGTTCCCCGGTGCGTTCGATGGGCATGAGCGACGCCGCGGGGCAGTTCACCCTCCGCGCCGAAACTCAACAACCCGGTGCCTTGATCGGCACCCACCGCGTCACTGTCGAGGACTTGTCGATTCTCGACGCCCCGCGCAAGGACGATGGAACCGTGATTTCCGTGCCACCCCAACGCTTTCCCAGTCTCTATTCCGATTCGCTACGAACACCGTTGCGAGCGACGGTGGAAGCCACGGAAGTTCCCATCGCGCTGGAATTGACGACGAAGGCTACACGGTCCTGACGACACCAGCGAAGCCGAAGCGGACCAGATCACCGTTTGGTGAAGAGCCGTGGTGAAGAGCCGTGGTGAAGAGCCGTGGGAAGAGCCGTGGGAAGAGCCGTGGGAAGAGCCGTGGGAAGGGCCGTGGGAAGAGCCGTGGGAAGAGCCGTGGTGAAGAGCCGTGGAGAGCCGTGGGGACACAGCACGTTGGCGAGCGGAGACTTCTGTATATCACACCTGTCGCCTTTAGGGACCATTGACAGTCAATAGCTCAGAACTGGACATCGAACAGTGCTGTGTCCGCAGGTCGCTCCTCCAATGTACTGTGTCCCGGACGATACCGACGACTTCGTGGACCGATTCGCCGCCACTGCGAATCGCGCCAACCCTGCGCAGTGCAGGGCGAGTCGCCAGAGCGGGACGTACGCCTCGGCTGATCGATAACCGCGCGGAGCTAGCGGAACTTCGCGAGCAGAGTCGTCGCGAAGCGGAAGAACTGCGGCTGGCACAGCAACAGTTATTGACACCAGCCCCACGGCGACTGAGCGAGCTGGAACCGCTCGCTGCGGCGGCCTTTCCCTTGTTTTTGGATTTACAGGGCGAAGTGGGAACTGCTGGGGACACAGCACTTCATTGGCTCGCCAACGCGGAGACGTGGCGACACACCAACATGGCGGACGGCGACTTCCGTTCGCCTCCTGTTGCTGGGCGAATCACGAACGATTCCGTGTGTTCGCCGACCGATCTGGCTCGCCAAATGGCCGACGAAGTGCGTCACCGTGAGGTACTGATCACCGACCGGGAGCGCGAACTGTTTGAACAACGCCTGATCGGCGATATTGCTCAAGCATTGCATTACCCTCCAGCTTCGACCGCTGCGTTTCGGCTTCTGTTTCGCGCCACTTCAGATACTTTCTCACTTCGTCCCGGTGGTGGAGGCGTTTGTCAAACTGGTCATCGGTCACCTCGGATGTTCGTTTGCACTGTCGTGTTCTACCGCCGTAACGGCACGAATCAAACGGCTTGGTGTGCAAGACGACTCTCCATTTGCACCGCCTCCGCCTCGACGGGTAGATTGGTCTGGTATGCTGGCCGGTGCCACCGGTGACACACCTCGCTGGTTCGCCGTGGTCGAAGCACCGACATCGCACGCATTACCATTTGCTTCCGCATGAGGGAGATGATCGTGGGCCGCCTCGATGTTTCCGTGCATCTTCATTCGCCGCCGGATGCGAAGATTGCGTTGTTTCGATCGCTCTTTCGAGGCCGCGACGATGTTTACCCGCGGCGTTTCACGAGCCGGACCACGGGGAAGACGGGATACGCGCCGGCTTGCGCGAATGAGTGGGTGCGCGGGATTTGTGAGAAGCCACGAGTCAAGTGCGCCGAGTGTCAGCATCGACAGTTTCTTCCCGTGACGGATGAAGTGGTGCGGTGGCATCTGTGTGGTCACGACGATGGTGGCGGCGAGTTCGTGGCTGGCGTCTACCCGATGCTGTTGGACGAAACCTGTTTCTTCCTGGCGATCGACTTTGACAAGACTCAGTGGCAGGACGACACGCGGGCCGTGCTCGAAACGTGCGGGCGCATGAGCGTGTCGGCGGCATTGGAGAGATCGCGCTCCGGCCACGGCGGCCACGTTTGGCTGTTCTTTGAGGAAGCCATTCCGGCGGCGCTCGCACGGCGGCTTGGTTCCCACATCCTGACGGAAACGAT
>JBGTHH010001018.1:0-5305 GCA_041746275.1 Pirellulaceae bacterium
GGGTGCCGATGACTTCCTGAAGAAACCCGTCGACAAAGCCGAACTCGTGGCCCGTGTGCGAGCGGGCGTTCGCGTGCTGGCGTTGGAAAGCAAACTGAGCACGTTAGCTCGCACGGATTCCGTGACGGGCTTGGTCACGCGGCGGACGTTCTTTGAACTCGCCGAACGCGAGTGGGCACGCGCCCGCCGCCATCACATCCCCTTGTCGGTCGTGATGATCGATATCGATTTCTTCAAACGCATTAACGATACGTATGGGCATCGAGTCGGCGATCAAGCGCTACGCTGCTTGGCGACGATTCTGCAAGAGAGCTGTCGCGGTAGCGATGTCGTCGGGCGGTACGGCGGAGAGGAATTCTGTGTGCTGCTGTCCGAAACCGACGAAGAGCAAGCGGTCCAATGGGCCGATCGGGTCCGCGACACCATCGCGAAGCAAACGCAGTTCACTGAACAATTAGGAACCGCGATCACCGCGAGCTTCGGTGTCGCGGAGCGCCTGGCCGACACCCAAGACCTGGAAGGGCTCGTCGAACTCGCGGACCAAGCGTTGCTAGTGGCCAAACGTTCGGGGCGGGATCGCGTGGTCGCCTCGCAAGCTTTAGCCGCGTCGGCGGCCATCCAATCGACCGACCACGGCCCCAATGCACTGTTTCAAGGACTCACCGCCCGGCAGGTCATGACCACGATCGTGGCCGGCTTGAATGAGCGAGAGAGTGTGGGCAGCGCGGCCCGCTATTTCCTCCGCTTCCGCCTGCACTCCGCGCCGATCGTCGATCAAGCGGGCCAATTGGTGGGCATTCTTTCCGAGCAGGATGTGATGTCCATCATGCTTTGGCCCAAATGGTGGACCAAGCAAATTCAGGACGTGATGAAGCGAAACGTCGTCTGCTACGAGGAAACCACACCCGCGCTGACGATTTACGAGTTTCTCTGTCGCGTATCCCTGCGTGGCGTCATCATCGTCGATCAAGGGCGACCGACGGGGACAATCAGCCGCGGCAGTCTGCTGCGATGGTTCACCAACCTCCTGGCCGTCAACTGTGGGACGGCGCCGGGCGGAGATGTCCTTCAGGCTTGGCGCGGAGAATCCCTGCACTCGTCGACTGAGCCACGTGAGAAGATCGCCATGATCCTGCGAGCTCTAGCGCGGGAAGTCGCGGACATCGATGGTCGGATCGAGCACGAAAGCCACGATCTCGTCCCCGCGTTGGTCGGTGGTGTCTCCAAGATCGAAGAGTTGCTCAACGATCTATTGGCCTTCTCGCGTCATGCTCATCTGGCAGCGCCCCACGAAGGATCCGTGAATGATTCACTCCCGGTCTCGCCATTTCTGGGCAAGTTAACGGACTTCCTGGCTCTCGCTCCGCACGACTCGTTGGGGCTTGAGACGCGTGGCGGTTGACGTCGTTCCGGCAGGACGACACGAGTCGTGGCAGCGCGTCGCAAACGGACGTGTGGATCGAGAACAATGATTCGCTACGCCGTCCGTGGGTGACCTTCGTTTCGATTCGAAGGATCCTCGCGTGCCGTTGATTCACAACCGAGCTGGCTTACTGGCTGGCTCGCGATGGATTCCATCGAGCGTGCCATGTGGCACGATCCTAACAACCCCGGTGCGATTTATGAAGTAGGTTAAAGATGGGGATCGTTCGTAGTTCGGGGGGCGCGAACTTCATGGAACTGCCGGTAGTAACGGAAACGCCGAGTTTTCTGATCGGCGTCATCGTGGGCTCGTTGCTCCTTTGTCTGGGGCTGACGCTGGGGAGGTGGTTGGACCGCCGGGGAGCTCTGCTGCGCGATGTCCGTTCGCTCGACCGGGAGCAACTGCAACATCTGTTGAGTGGGCTATTTCGGTGGACGAGTGGATTCGCCAGCGACGTTTCCCATTATCGCGAGGTCTTGGAACGGGTCTCCCGTCAGTTTCCGGTGGAGCAGGCGGGGGTGGGGGATGCTCAAGTCATGCAAGTCTTTACCCAGATCGTCCATGCGAACGAACAGTTGCGTGAGCGATTGAACAGCGCCGAGGACGCTCTGCGCGATCAGGCGCAAGAGATCGCGGGTTACATGTGCGAGGCGCGTACGGACAAACTGACGGGGCTAGCGAATCGACGGGCCTTCGATGACGAGCTCTCGCGGCGATTGGCGGAATGCCGACGACACGAGTCACCGCTCAGCATCCTGATGCTCGACATTGATCACTTCAAAGTCTTCAACGATCAGTTTGGCCACGCGGCGGGGGACGCGGTACTCTCCGAAGTGGCCCGCGTGCTCAACCGTTCCATGCGGGAATCGGACCTTGTCGCGCGTCTGGGAGGAGAGGAATTCGCTGTGATCCTCCCCAGTACTGATGTCGCTACGGTCTGCCAAGCGGCCGAGCGAGCGCGACGGGCCGTGGCTCAAACCGAACTGTTTTTTGAAGGGCGGATGTTGCGCGTCACGGTGAGTTGCGGCTTGGCTCAGGCCACGAAATCCGAGGGTGGCGCGGCACTGCTAAAACGTGCAGATCATGCCCTCTACGCCTCCAAGGGTGCCGGGCGAAACGCTTCGCACTGGCACGACGGCCGCCAGTGCCATCCGCTGACAAGTCGCGTTGCTGGGAGCCGGTTGACCAAGGCGAAGTCACCGATACTTGACGATCCCCACGGTGACTTCTTTCGCGTTTGTGATGATTTACGTCAGCGGCTGTTGGACGTCACCCAACAGGATCGCTGAACGATCACGTGTCGCGTAAGCTCAGGATCCAGAACAAATCCAAACGGTGAGCAATGCCAACGTCAGCCCGATGCTGATGATCGACAGCAACAAGCCCGTCACCGCTTGCCACGCGGCGGAATCTTCTTGACGCTGCTCGTCGCGTAGCGTTTGATCAAACGTCTTTTGCCAAACAGATTCATCATTGATTTCGTGAGCTGTCATGGGGTTTCTCCCTGAATGGATCGACGCGATGGATGGGCAGCAGGCCTGCGCGATACTTCAAGATAGTCAACTCCTCCACGCGGGAATAGATGGCTTTTCCACTTCAGTCGATCGCCGTGAATCTTCGCTGCGGAAATGAATTGACGGATCCCTGCCTATCGCTCGATAATCGTGAACTCTGGCGACGAAGTGGTTGGTCGCTTGGTTGGGCTGGCAGAGGTTCGAAGCGATGGCATGGCTACAACGGCTTCGCGAACGCGTTCAACAATGGTCGGCACCTCCGCCCTTGGGGATTCGTGGAGAACGCGCTGCGGAACGCTATCTCAAGAGGCGGGGTTATCGGATCGTGGGGAGAGGCGAACGGGATCGAATTGGTGAGCTGGATCTGGTCGCCGTGGATGGAAAAACGCTAGTCTTCGTGGAAGTCAAGACGCGTGGTTCCCTCGCTACGGGACATCCAGCGGAGGCGGTGGATCGTGATAAGCAACGACGGCTGACGCGCGTGGCGCTCAGCTACCTGCGTCGGCATGATCTACTGGAACATCCGGCTCGTTTTGATGTAATCGCCGTGGTTTGGCCGGACGGGCAAAAGCAACCGAATATCGAA
Source organism: Pirellulaceae bacterium (assembly GCA_041746275.1). Taxonomy (GTDB): domain Bacteria; phylum Planctomycetota; class Planctomycetia; order Pirellulales; family Pirellulaceae. Next base: position 3,524 of record JBGTHH010001018.1, read on the forward strand.
CACATCCAGAACGCCTTTGAAGCCGTGGGAAACTGGCAAATGTTCAGTTAATGTGGCCATTCGGATTTGTGGAGATCACATCGGGCACATAAACGGCGGGATCGCGCAGACCGTTATCAGCGAACCCCTTCAATCGCAGCAAGCAGGCGTCGCAATGCCCGCAGGCTCGCCCGGAGGAGTCGGGATCGTAACAACTGGTGGTGAGCCCGTAGTTAACTCCCAGGTCCAGTCCCCGCTGGATAATCTCGGCTTTGGTTAGATCAATCAATGGTGCATGGATCTTGATCGGCTGGGGCCCGGACACGCCGGCTTTGGTCGCCAAGTTGGCTAATCGCTCGAAGGCCTCGATATAAGCGGGGCGGCAATCAGGGTAACCACTGTAGTCGAGCGAGTTGACGCCGATGAAGATATCCAGGGCTCCGAGCGTTTCCGCCCAAGCCAGTGAAAATGCCAGAAAAACCGTGTTTCTCGCCGGTACGTAGGTAATGGGAATTTCCGTGCCAATCTGATCCACCCGATCGTTCTTGGGTACGGCGATGTCATCCGTTAGCGCCGAGCCACCCAGTTGCCGCAGGTCGATATCCACGACAATGTGTCGAGCGACCGACATGGAGGCGGCAATGCGGGCTGCCGCAGTTAGTTCCGCGTTATGCCGCTGTCCGTAGCGGAAGCTGACGGCATAGCATTCGAAACCGGTGTTGCGGGCCATGGCCAGCGTGGTAGTCGAATCAAGCCCACCGCTCAGTAATACCACGGCTTTGCGCGGTTCCGTCCTGTCGCTCGTAGATGAAATCGCCATGTTCGCAGTGTAGCAGGCGCGGCACTGGCTTCAATCATCTGGAGCCCAGAGCGTGAGGCAAAGAGCAAGAGAATCGTGTCGAGTGGACTGACGAATAAAAAATCTTTGACTGCCCCCTTTCCACCGCCGATGCAGCTCGCTATCTTTGAGCCTCCGAGACGCAACGAGTCGGATCGCTCCCAAGCGGAGTGGCCGATTCCGAAAACAGCGGTTGACAGACCGCGAAGTTTTCTTAATATTTGATGTTTCCCCTGTGGGCGAACCGATCGTCTATCGGGGGACGAAGCAATTCAGATCTTTGACAATTTAATTTAGTAGTGAACCTCCTGAGATAAGCTTGAGACTGTACTGTTTTAGGCTAAGGCACCTTTTCCGAGGTGCCGAACGATGGTTCAACCGTCGATTACCTCGCTTGACATCTGGGACTTATGAAGTTCGCTTCGTGGGTCGCAGTAAGCAAATTAATTGAAGGGTTTGATCCTGGCTCAGAATGAACGTTGGCGGCGTGGATTAGGCATGCAAGTCGCGCGATATTTTGTCAATGGAAACTTCGGTCGAAGTTGATGAATGAAAGCGGCGAAAGGGAGAGTAACGCGTGGATATCTGCCCTCGGCTCCAGGATAGCTACGGGAAACTGTAGGTAATACTGGATAATATCTCCGGATCAAAGGTGTGATTCCGGCCGAGGATGAGTCCGCGTCCTATTAGGTAGTTGGCGGGGTAAAGGCCCACCAAGCCAAAGATGGGTACCGGGTGTGAGAGCATGACCCGGCTCACTGGGACTGAGACACTGCCCAGACACCTACGGGTGGCTGCAGTCGAGAATCTTCCGCAATGGGCGCAAGCCTGACGGAGCGACGCCGCGTGCGGGATGAAGGCCTTCGGGTTGTAAACCGCTGTCAGTTGGGAGGAAATGCTATGGGGTTCTCTCCATAGTTTGACCGATCTTCAGAGGAAGTACGGGCTAAGTACGTGCCAGCAGC
>JBGTHH010001019.1:0-6611 GCA_041746275.1 Pirellulaceae bacterium
TCAGCCAGCGTCACGATCGCGTGTTGGCGGCACCCGGTCGCAACATTACCAGCACCGTGCCCGATCACATCTTTCGGCCCGACGGGATTCCGAACGACTTTGGTACGGCCTCGGGGACAAGCATGGCTTCGCCGTATGTGGCCGGCGCGAGCGTCTTGGTGCGGCAAGCGATGGAATTCGTCGGCTATCAAAGCATCACTCAGGACACCATCTACGATCACCTGCGTGACACGGCCAATATCATTTACGATGCCGCGACGCGTGCGAACTATCATCTCATCAACTTGGAAGCCGCGATTCAGGCGTTGATGCCCGCCGACGATTATGGCTCGACCAGCGACACGGCACACTCGTTAGGGACACTTCGCGGAACCTCCAACCTGTCGGGTCTGATCGGCACGATCGACGATGCGGATTACTTTCAATTCGTCGCGGGACAGACCGGGCGAATCGGCTTCTCTTTCGATACGACCCACGATCTATCGCTCGACGCGCGCGTGGTGAGTGGCAGCGGCTCGTTTCAGAAAAACACACTCACCTTGGATGTGATCGCGGGGCAGTCCTATGTGATTGCCCTGACGACCACAGAGGGCATCGGTTATTACACCGCACAGATCTCCCTGACGGCGACGGCGGGCGGAGGTTCGGGCGGAAGCGATACGGGGGGAACCACCACGACCGATCCCATCGCCAAGGCTGCCTATGACCTGGATCAGGCGAAGGGGCTGCGCTTCACCGGCACCGACCATCGGAATTGGGGAGGGGCGAACGAAAAGTGGTTAATGGGCAATGATGGCTGGTACTTCATCAAGCCGAACGGGGAAGTCTATAAGTGGAATGGCTCGGCCAAGGCGGCGGGAACGCTGGTCGCCACGCTTGATGCTTCGTACCACAGCGACCTCAGTAAGTTGTACGATGCGAAGGCACCCCAAAGCACGAACAACGGCGGCAACTCCGGTTCCGGAAATACTGGCACTGGCAATGGTAGCTCGGGGTCGGGCAGTACGGGAAGCGAGACAGGAACCGGCAGTGGCGGCAGTGTCGCCGTCGACCCGGTCGCGAAGGCTGCCTACGAGTTGGATCAAGCCAAGAATCTTCGATTTACTGGCAGCGACCATCTGAACTGGGGTGGCTCGAACGAGAAGTGGTTAATGGGCAGTGATGGCTGGTACTTCATCCGGCCGAACGGGGAAGTCTACAAGTGGAATGGCTCGGCCAAGGCCGTGGGGACGCTGGTCGCCACGCTGGACGCGTCGTACTACAACGATCTCAGCAAGCTCCACAACGCTCAACCACCGCAAACAGAAAATGGTGGGCAAAACGCCAACAGTGGTGGCGGACAAAGTCGTGGTGGCGGACAAGACGCCAGTGGTGGCGGACAAGACTCTAGCGGTGGCGGACAAGACTCTAGCGGTGGCGACCAAGCCCAAGACGGTGCCAAGGATACCAGTGCATCGAACGGACTGGCGAAACGGGCTTACGAATTGGACCAGCAGTTGGGTTTACGATCCCTCGGAAATTACCACGAGAACTGGGCCAAGCTGGGCGAGAAGTGGATGACGTCCGCCAGTGGTCAATGGTACTTCATTACACCCAATGGCAACTTCTATCGCTGGAACGGCAGCTTAACGAATGCGGCCGCGAGCACGTTAGTAGCGACGTTGGATGCTTCGTTCCACGCCGATCCTAGCCGGTTGCACGACGCCCCCCGAGCCACCGCCTTAAGCTCCGTGGTCATCGTCTCTCCCCAGTTCCTGCCGCCGTCGTTGCCGGTGCGCGATCACGTCTTCGCTTCGCTGGTCCCGGACACCGTCGTCACGATCGCGCTGACTCCGCGAGTTCAAGCGGAGTACACGGCTCAGTGGATCGAGCAGCAACACGAACAAGGATATCACGAGCGTCGCGTGGTCATGTGGGCGGATAGAAGTGCGAACCAACTCGAAGAACTGGATACTCTGGATCAGTTGTTCGACGCCTTGGCCGAGCTGGATAACGTGGACACCGCGCTGGAGTAGAGTCGTCCTCAGGCTGCTACAATAATAACCCAGCGGCATGGTGTCTCCATCCGTGACGGCCCAGTGCGGTGATTTGTGTGCCGAACCGCGATGGCTCGTGGTCCTTCCAACGTTCGACGATCTGCCAGCTCTTGAATGCTTCGCAATAAAGACACGAAACCTAATCGCGGCCCGCGGCGATACGTCACTCGCGGGTTGGCATTCTGCTTGGCGCTGGTGGCGCTGGTATGGCTGTTCACGCGTAATAGCTCCCAAGTCGCGGCTCCACCCGCCACCGTGCCTGTCACGTTCGATTTAGCCATGGAGCATCTGCGCAACTATCGGGTGGACGAAGCGGAACGCGTGCTGACGGCGGTCTTGGAGGCGCATCCCGAGTCGGTGCGTGCGCGCGAAGAACTGCGATGGTTGTATTTCAATCAGTTCCGCCATCACGAACTCGAAGTATTGCTGGAAGACGGATTGCGGATGCGCCCCACGGATTTTTCCTTGGCGGTAGCCCTCCTGATGAGCGAATTCCGTCCGCAAAATGCCCGCGAGGTTCTGGGACACTGGGAACGCGCGGCCGAACAACAACCGGGAGAAGCCCGGGTTCTCGCCACGTTGGGCTACTGCTATGCCAGAGTGGGAGATATTCCGCGGGCCGAGCGGACTTTTCAGGCAGCACTCGATCTCCAGCCAGATGATATGCTCGTGATTGTGCGCGTGGTCGAGTTCTTGATCGATCAAGGATCATGGTCGCTGGCGGAGCAACTCTTGAACGGAATGACAATGGAGCAACCACCGGCTACGAACGATCATCTGTATCAGGACTACCTCTGGTGGTATCAAAGTCAATTTGCGGAGGTGCGAGGCAACGTGCCCTTGGCATTGGAGTTGATCGAGCGTTCGACGTCGCGGCGTCCTCACGAATTGCGGTACGTGCAACGTCGCGGCGCGTTACTGCAATTGCTCGGCCGCACCCAGGAGGCCGCCGATTGTTTCGCACAGGCCAATCGCTTGGAGTCCTACATTGGACGACTTACCGAGATTGTGCTCAGTGGGGATCTGGACCGGCCGTCTCCCGAGTTGTGTCGCGAGATTGCCGAGATCTGTGAGCAGCGCGGGAAAGCACTCCAAGCCGAAACGTGGAAACTCGCCAGTCAATCTTTGGAGCGTTAGTGTGACTGAACTTCGATCATGTTTCGCCACGAGATGGTCTGGAGTATTGTGGGCGGTTTGGCAGATTTGCTTGCTAACCGGATTGGGCTGCCACTCGCCCGTGGAACACGAATCTCGAGTAGATCGAGAAGCGATTGCATCGTCGTCTCCTCGTCTGCAATTATCCAGCGATTCCCCGATCAACGCCTCGTCCATTCGCTTTGCCAACGTGACAGCGGAAGCAGGGATCGATTTCACTTACTACGGCGGCCCGTCGGCGGAACGGTTTATGACCGAACAAAATGGCGGGGGCATCGGCTTGTTGGATTTCGATGGTGACGGACAACTCGATATCTTCCTGCCAAATGGCTCGCACTTCACTCGACCGGCGCAGCGGCACGATGCCACGCACCACTTATATCAAGCTCAGGGTGCTGGGCGACTCGCTTATGTCGATGTGTCCGCCGCCGCGGGTTTGGCTGAGTTTGGGTTCGGCATGGGCTGCGCTGTCGGCGATTACGATAACGATGGCTTTGATGACCTCTTCCTGACCCAGTATGGCAAGAATCGGTTGTGGCATAACAACGGCGATGGGACGTTTACCGATGTCACAGACGAAGCGGGTGTCGGAGACGAACGCTGGGGGACGAGTGCCGCATTCGCGGATCTGGATGGCGATGGCAATCTCGATTTATATGTTGTCAATTACGTCGAGTGGTCGCCGGACGATCCTCCGTGCTATACGCAACATCAGACACCCATTCGTATCTCGTGCGGTCCAATCGGACGCACGGGTCAACCAGACGTTCTCTATCACAACCGCGCGGATGGGACGTTTGCCGACGTCAGTGATCGGGCCGGGATCATTCAACCCGAGGCCAAGGGGCTGGGGTTGGTGATCGCCGACTTCGATGCGGATGGTCGACTGGACATCTATGTCGCCAACGACACCACCGAGAATCACTTGTTTCTCAATCAAGGTGACATGCGTTTTCAGGAAGTGGGAATTGGCCATGGTGTGGCGGTTGGCAGCGATGGACTGGCGCACTCAGGCATGGGGGTCGCGTGTGGTGATGTGAACCGCGATGGTCGTTTCGATCTGTTCGTTACGAATTTCGACAACGAGGTGAACGACTTGTATTTGAAACTGGATGGCCCAGGTTTCTCCAGTGCGAATACCATGTTCGGCTTGGACGCCGTCTCGCGACCGATGCTCGGCTTCGGTACGATCCTAGCCGATTTTGACGCGGACGGCTTTCCGGACCTCTTCGTCGCGAACGGGCACGTGTGGGATCTAACTTCGATGGGCCTGAACTACACCTACGCGATGCCGGCGCAGCTCATTCGCAACCAACAAGGCCAACGTTTTGTCGATCGATCCACCTCGGCAGGCCCGTACTTTCAACAGCCTGTTTTAGGACGAGCGGTGGCGTCGGGAGATCTAGATCGCGATGGTGACGAGGACTTGGTCATCACGCATCTGCAGGCACCCGCGGTCCTGCTGCGCAACGACTCCGAACGCGTGCAGCGAACGTGTCGCTTGCGAGTGATCGGAAGGGATGCCGCGCGGCAACCGTTGGGATGTCGTGTCGAGGTGCTGGTCCAGGGTGAACGGAAGGTATATTGGATTCCGTCGGGCGGTAGTTTTCAGTCGTCGAGCGACTCTCAACTGATCATTACCGTGGGCCAGGCGACAATCATCGACGAAGTCACCGTCCACTGGCCAAGCGGAAGTCCTGAAACGTGGGGGCAACTACCGCTGGTTGAGGCTCTGACTTTGATCCAAGCAGCAGATGCGGGCTCGTAGTTATCCTTGATACCGCAGTGCCAGAAAAAGAGCCGCACGTGTCGCCACATGCGGCTCAAAGCGGAACAAAGTTCAGAGTGGCGTGCTTATGGCGCTTCGACCACTTCCCCTCGCTGCGGTGTACCAAGTCCAAACCAAGTTTGTCCGTTGATGGTTTCTGAAATGAACCGGACATTTCCGTCCAGGAAGCAGGTCATCACACCGCCGGGATGGTAGCTCGTGGCATTACTCGAATTCCAGCCGCCATATTGGGAAACGAGACTGTTCGGTGTGGATAGGTTACCGATCGAGAATAGCGTGCTTGTATAAAAATGGTCGGCCCACCCGCGACCGCGCCAGTAGGAATACTGGTTGTTGAGCGCACCATTGACGAAAGTCGGGCGACCTTGGGCAGTTTCGCAAAAGGCCATCGTGTTACTCGTTCCATCTTCGACCAGTGCGAGTTTAGCGCGATTATCGGCCGGCGTGCCGTTCTCTTCCAAGATTCCACGCCGGTAAGCAAAGACGCCGTTGTCGATGGAGGTTCCGTGACGCCCGCATCCCCCCCAACCGTGATGTGTGCCTGCGGCGGGATAGTTATGGGGAAAGACTTCCACCGCTGCGTTCAGGGCATGTGGTTGGGGAATAGGGTCCCGAGCGCTTGGACACATGTAATTCGGAATCCGCTGGTTGACCACGCCAATCTTATCGGCGTCCCACGCATTCGTATTCATGTTGTAGCGATCGTAAAGAGGCTGTTGTTCCATGAATGGGAGCAGCATCGTGTGAACGGTGTGGCCGCGCGTGTCATCGACATTCGAGCAACAGCAAGCCCGACCTCGAGTCACTTCCGCACCACGCGGAAAGGCTTCCCGCGTCTTGTCCAAGTAATTGTGTAGGGCGAGACCGATTTGCTTGAGATTATTGCTGCACGACATGCGGCGCGCGGCCTCGCGGGCGGCTTGTACGGCGGGGAGTAACAATGCCACCAAGATTCCAATGATGGCAATCACCACCAACAGCTCGACCAATGTAAAACCTCGATTTCGGTTCATGTCTTCTCTCTCCCAATAATTCGTGACATAAGAAACATAAGAAAACGGCAAAAGACTTGTTAAAACGCGGGCGTGCGACCCCGGGTGAGTTTGATGTCATAGGTCTGGGCATCGGTGCCGACTACGGCCTGCAGATCACCAGACGCCGGTTTCAGGTCCTGTCCCGCCAAGGCGGATGCCATGCCAGGATCGACACCTTCCGCGGCTGCCTCGGAAACGCTGATATCATACGTGCCAGCATAGACCTGGGTTTCATATGTGCCATCGCTTCCGGCCGTCGCCGTAAAAGCGCGAAACGCTGGCTCTCGGGGTTCAGTGCAGCTAAAGGTCACGATGGCGTTCGCTAACGGCTGGTCGTTTACCGTCACCGTTCCACTCAACTTCACCGGCGAACCATAACCGGACCCTCCACAACCCGATAGTGCCAACATGACCCCACCGGCAAGGAGTCCCAGGTAAACGGTGGTCTTTCGTGAGAGGGACATATCCAATCCTCAGGCTAGTTCGTGGTAAATACATGTTTTTTCGGTAAGTCGCATCAACAACGAGCAGTCTAGTTGTTAGGACGCCCCACTGGCAAGCGGTTTCTTGGCAGGCAGGCTCTAGGGGTGCTGAACT
>JBGTHH010001020.1:0-14006 GCA_041746275.1 Pirellulaceae bacterium
CGCCACCACGTCGCCGATCACTTGAATCAGCGAACCCTCGGCGATACCTAATTGCACCGGCACCGCACGAACTGTCGTCGTCGTGTTGGGACTGGTGACCACCACCACCATCAACAGCGGCTGCGGACCACCCAGAACCAACGAGTCCTTGGGAACCAACATAGCTTGGGTCGGTGGTCCCACGGCCAGCGTGACGCGAGCCAACATGCCGGACTTCAGCAAGTGACCATCGACTGTGGGCGGATTCGCCAAACGGACCTTGACGGGAAATGTACGGGAACGCAAATCGGCTTGCGGGATCACACGGTGAACTTTCCCCGTAAAGACTTGGCCGGGTACCGCATCGGCTCGCACATGCACGGTGGCATCGATACGCACATGGGCAATGAAGGCCTCGGGCACGGTGGCGTCAATTTCGATCGGGTCCAACTCGATGATTTCGGCCACGGGATCGCCTTGCGAAACCCAAGCCCCGATTTCCGTTTGCTTGGCCACCACGTAGCCCTCAAACGGCGTCCGCAGCGTGTACTTGGCCTTCATGCTTTCCAGACGATTCACCTGTTCGGTCGCGATCGCCAACCGCGCCCGTGCTTGAGCGATCTGTTCTTGCCGCGGTCCAGCGATCGCCAATTCGGCCTCCGCTTGCGCGGCAATCCGATTCTGTTCGGTAGCCAACGCCGATGAGAGGGCTTGTTCCAGTTCGTCGAGTGAGGCGGTCTTGGCTTGCTCGAACAGTGACTTCGTACGATCGAACCGGGACTTCGCGAATTCCATCAGCGCCTGCGTCGCGCCGAGCCGCGCTTTGGCCTGTGCGATCTCCTCGGGCCGCGACCCGGCTTCCATTTCCGCCAGCTCGTGTTGGCGTAACAACATATCCGCCCGTGCCGCCTCGATCTCGATCGAGATCGTATCTGTGAGGATTTGGGCAATGGGTTGCCCGCGACGCTTGCCGGTCTCGTCGGCCTCCAACAGGTGGACCGCATCCCCCTCGTCGACAAACACCTCCGCGACCCGACCATCCACCGCGCTGCCGATCACACTGCGTCGGGTGGGGACGACGGCACCCACAAACGTCTGCCCCGCCGAGACCTCGCGTTGAATGATCGGCGCGACCACGACAGTCGCCGGCTGCTGCGGGGGTTGTGCACGAACCGTCATCGGACTTAGTGCGACCACGACCCAAGCCAACAAAGATTTCGAGGTACCAAAGGAGTGCATCGGGGGGCAGATCCTGAGTGAGTCGGGCAGCAAGTTTCCACATCCCACCTTAAGTGTCCGTCTGGGGCGGGTCAAGCGACACAATTGGCGGGTGGGCTGCCAAAAACGGGGCGTCCGTGGCGTTAGAGTCTTACGTCGTATGATGCGCGCCGTGCGCGCATGTTTGTAGAACGGAACTTGTTCCGTTTGCCGCCGCAGGCATGGATTCGAACGGAACAATTTCCGTTCTACAGTTTGGTTGCGGCCGAAGGCCGCGTTAAGTTCATGCGAAGTTTTCTCCACTTGATCCCGGGCAAAGCTACTTTGCGACTCAATCGATGGATACTCGGAATCGTGGCGATACCGGAACCTCTCACAAATATCCGGAATTTACGTTCTGTTCGACGGCAAACTTGCCGTCGAGTTGGTATGATATTCCATCATGCCACAACCTGCACTTCTTCTGAACGATGAAAACGAAACCGGCCAGCGGTTTGGGTTCCGCTACGGACCGAAAGGAACGCACACAACTCGGACGATTATGCTGGACGAGATCGTCATGCTGTTGGAGTCGGTCCCCGCGTCCGGAACTGCTGACGACTATTCGTTTGCTACGGTCGAAAGCAATGTAACCGACAAGAAGACTGCCGCCACCCGACGCAACACGATTCAGCGACTGCGTGAGCTGTACGCCCTTGATCCGTCGATACCGCTCTTTCGAATCCTGCGTCGCCTTTGGTCCATTGATCCCGTTGGGCGACCGCTACTCGCTATGCTCTGCGCTCTGGCTCGTGACCCGTTGCTTCGCGTCTCGGCGTCCATTGTTTTGACGCTGAAGCCGGGCGAAGAGCTGTCACGCCAGGAATTGACGCAGGCTCTCCAGACCGCCGGAAGCGATCGCTGGAACGATGACACGCTCGACAAGATCGCCCGGAACGTTTCGTCATCGTGGTCCCAATCAGGGCACCTCAACGGGCGAGTTCGCAAGATCAGACAGCGTGTCCAGCCAACGCCGATTGTCGCCGCCTACGCATTGGTTCTTGGATACCTGGAGGGTGTCCGAGGCGATCAATTGTTTCGCACGCTGTGGGCGAAGTGTCTGGACGTCACGCCCGACGAACTCATTCAACTCGCCAAAGATGCCAAGCGGTTTGGCGTGCTGGACCTGAAGCAAGCTGGCGAGGTTGTGGAAGTTGCTTTCTCAAGTCTTCTGAGTCGCGAAGAGATAAGGGACAGTCATGGGCCGCATTGAAGATCTGGCGGACAAATACGAGCGCCACATTTCCGCTCCCTGGCAGCGAAATCTTGCCGGGGCGCAAAAGGCGATCTTTGTCGTCTATGACAAGACCGACGAGCGAAAGCTTCGTGCCAAGCGCCGCGAGTTTGAAATGCGGACGCGGGATGCCGGGCACAAGTGGCGAGAAGTCGATCTAACCGATTCGTTTCCTCGCTGGATGGCTCAGGACGAGTATCGCGACGCCTATTTCGAATCGCCCGACGACCTCTCTATCAAATTGCAAAACGAGTACGTCGAGTACGTCGCCTCCCAGTTGCGAGACACGCTCATCGCTGCCGATGTCGACGAGGAAACGGTCGTCGGTGTGTTCGGTGCGGCATCGCTCTATGGCTTCTCGCGGATATCCGAAGTGCTCAAGCACGTCGAGGGAGACATTCGCGGCAGGCTCGTGTTGTTCTTTCCCGGCGATCACGACCAGAACAACTACCGACTACTGGATGCCCGCGACGGCTGGAACTACCTCGCGGTCCCCATCACGTTGAACGACGGAGAAAGCCGCTAATGTCAGACTTGCTCAACCGCGATTTGTTCGTTCGCGATCCAGCGACCACACGCCTGATGAACAATGGTCAGGCCCGCATCGTTGACGGCATGACCGAACGGGAAATGCAGACACTGCGAGAAGAGCTCGCGAACTTCGTCTGCGAAGGTCAATACGCCGACGGGATGCGACGCATTCTGGAGTCCTTTCTCGCGCACATCGGCGGCACCAGTCAGCCGGCGGCATGGGTGAGCGGCTTCTACGGCAGCGGAAAATCGCACCTGCTCAAGATGCTTTGCCATCTGTGGGCAAACACGGAATTCCCGGAGCACGGCGACACGGCACGAACGCTGGTTCCCGAATTGCCCACCGACATTCAGGAAGCCTTGCGGGAGTTGGATACACAAGGCCGCCGTTTCGGTGGCCTGCATGCCGCATCGGGTACGCTTCCGGCCGGAGGCAGCGACAGCGTCCGCCTGACGGTACTCGGCATCATCCTGCGTTCGATCGGATTGCCTGCCACGTACGCTCAGGCCCGCTTCTGTCTGTACCTGAAGAACAACGGTTTCTTCGATCAGGTGAAAGCCGCCGTTGAAAAGGCTGGGAAGGACTTTTATCGCGAACTCAACGATCTGTATGTCAGCCCGGTATTGCACGATGCTCTGGTTGCTGCCGATTCCGGATTCGGCGATCGCAAGTCCGCTCGCGAAACGCTCAAGCAGGAGTTCAAGCAGCCGGCGGACATCGACACTAGCGAGTTCATTCGTCTTTGCCGTGAAGTGCTCTCGCGTAACACGGAACTTGTTCCGTCCGAGTCCGCTCGGGGAGAGCGAGGACGCTCGGAACAAGTTCCGAGTTACGCCGGTGCGTTGCCCTGCACCATGGTCGTGCTCGACGAAGTCCAGCTTTTCATCAGTGACGATTCGGATCGAGCCACTAAGGTGGTTGAAGTTGCCGAAGCCTTAGCGAAGCAGCTTGACTGCCGCTTGCTTTTGGTCGGAGCCGGTCAAAATGCTCTCGGAGCCCAGACGGCTCAGTTCGGAAAGCTTCGCGATCGCTTCACCATTCCCGTCGAATTGTCCGATGCCGACGTCGAAACGGTGACCCGCCGGGTGTTGCTGGCGAAGAAGCCGGAACACATCGCGGCGATCCGACATGAGCTGAACGAGCACGATGGCGAAATCAAACGGCAGCTCCAGGGAACACAGATCGCGTCTCGGTCAGAAGACGCAGCTTTCATTGTTGATGACTATCCGATTCTTCCGGTGCGTCGCCGGTTCTGGGAGGAGTGTTTCCGTGCCGTCGATCCGGCCGGCACCAGCGGCATGCTGCGAACTCAGTTACGCATCATTCACGATGCGTTGCGTGAACTGGCAGAGTCGCCGCTGCGCACCGTCGTCCCCGCCGATTACATCTTCGAGCAGTTGCAGCCCGGTTTGTTGCAGCAGGGCGTGTTGCTCAAAGAACTCGACGAAACCATCCGCAGGCTCGACGACGGCACTGCCGACGGATGCCTGGCCCGGCGTCTGTGCGGCCTGATTTTTCTCATTCGCAAGCTGCCACGGGAAGCCGGAGCCGATAAAGGCATTCGCGCAACACCGGACATGCTGGCCGATTTGATGGTCAGCGATCTGAACGACGATGGCGTAGTTCTTCGCAAGGAGATCCCACGCGTACTGGATGACCTCGAAGAGAAGGGCATCCTGCTGAAGGACCACAACGAGTACAACCTGCAGACAAAAGAGTACGCCGAATGGGACAAGGAGTTTCGCAATCGCGTCACGCGCTACACGAATCAAGGCGAACAGGAGATTCATCACAAACGAGATGCCCTGATCCGCGATGCGGCTCACACGGCGGTCAAAGGCGTCAAGCTTCAACACGGTGAAAGCAAGGTGTCGCGAAAGCTGGCAATTCACTTCGGGGAAGATCCTCCGGAGACCACGGGGCACGATATTCCGGTCTGGATTCGCGACGGCTGGAACAGCAGCCAGAAAACCGTGATCGACTCAGCACGGGCCGCTGGAACCGACAGTCCCATCGTGTTCGTCTTCATCGATCGAGCCAGTGCTGATGATCTCAAAAAGCAGATCATCCGAGCGGAAGCCGCTCGTGGCACGATCGACTTCAAAGGCGTTCCCAGCACGGGTGCTGGCGAGGAAGCTCGCAACGCCATGCAGAGCCGTCAGGCCGAATCCGAGCGAGTCCGCGACGAACTGATTCGCAATGTAGTCGATGCGGCGAAAGTCTACAAAGGAGGCGGGACCGAGCAGTTTGAACTCGCCTTTGCGGAGAAAGTGCGCTCCGCCGCCGAAGCCGCTCTCGATCGACAATTCCCCAACTTCAAAGACGCTGACCACAAGAACTGGCCCGTCGTTATCAACCGATCACGCAGCGGGTCGGATTCGCCGTTGGAAGCCGTCGACTGGACCGGATCGACCGAACAGCATCCGGTTTGCCGCGAGCTGATGCGGGTGATCGGCTCTGAGATGGAAGGTCGATCAATCCGCCAGAAGTTTGAAGACAGTCCGTACGGCTGGCCGCAGGACACGATCGATGGAGCATTGATCGCGCTGCACGCAACCGGCCACGTGACCGCCACCCATGCCAGTGCCGGTCCCTTGGCGGCGGGACAACTGGATCAAGGCAAAATTTCCAAGACGCGATTCCGCGTTGAAACGATCACGCTGACAGCGAAAGACAAGATCAAACTGCGCGGCCTGTTTCAGGAAGCCGGCATCACGGCCAAGGCCAGCGATGACTTGTCTGCCAAGTCCACGGAATTCCTGGAGCAGATGACTCGGTTGGCGGGTGGTGCCGGTGGCGCGGCTCCGCTGCCTGAATGTCCCAAGGCGACTCACATTCAGGACATTCGCAGTCTCGCCGGCAACGAGCGGCTGCTGGAAATCCTCAAGCAACACGACACACTCAAGACACAGGCCAAAACATGGCGAGAAGCCGCTGAGCTGGCCGAAAAACGTTTGCCCGTCTGGCAGCGGTTGGAGCGATTGTTGAAGCATGGCCACGACGTCGATGGCTTCGCGGACATCGAAGCGGCCCGCACCGGCATCATCGACAATCGATTGCTGCTCGATGGAACCGATCACGTCGCCCCGTTGCTGAAGAAAACCGCGGGCGTCCTGCGGACGTCGGTCCTAGCCGCTCACCAGCAGCATCAGCAGCGATACGACGCCGAGACGGTACGGCTCAATGAAGCTGATCCCTGGCAGAAACTCGATGCATCCCAGCAGCAGACGGTTTCGCAGCAGTGTGGACTGACCGCTCCACCGGAAATCTCGGTCGGCACCGACGACGAGTTGGTCAGAACGCTCGACCGGACGCCGCTCGGTTCGTGGAAGGACAAGACCGACGCCTTGGGTGGCCGCTTCTCGGAGGCGATTGGGACCGCCGCACGTTTGCTCGAACCGAAGGTGCAAGCCGTTCGCTTATCGAGCGGCACGCTGAAGACGGCAGACGACATCAAGGACTGGGTGAAGGCTCAGGAGACGCACCTGCTCACCAAACTCAAAGACGGCCCGATTGTGATTCAGTAGGGCCGCGACAATCAATCATTTGAGGATGAGACAAAATGCTAACCGATCAACAACTCGAAGTGCTGTTAGACGACCTCGAATCGGATCGAGTTGAACGAAAGGAATCGAACGGTGATCCGGGACGAATTCGCCAGGCTATCTGCGCATTTGCGAACGATATGCCGGGGCATGGAGAACCCGGTGTCGTCTTCGTCGGCGTTCGAGACAATGGTACGTGCGCAAATCTGGCGGTGACGGATCAATTGCTGTTAAACCTGGCCGACATGCGTTCCGACGGAAACATCTTACCTCTGCCGACGATGACCGTTCAGAAACGAACGATTCGCGGATGTGAATTGGCAGCCATTAGGGTGCAGCCCTCGCTTTATCCACCCATTCGCTTCAACGGTCGCATCTGGATTCGAGTTGGGCCGCGTCGTGCCACGGCATCGGAGGAGGAAGAGCGGCGGCTGAATGAGCGAAGACGAGCACAACATCTGCCCTGGGATCTTCAGCCGATTGTCCCGGCTCAACTGGACGATCTTGACCTGGATCTGTTTGAACGGACCTACCTGCCATCCGCGGTCGCCGCGGATGTTCTCGAACAGAATCAGCGCACCGTCGAACAACGACTGATGTCCCTGCGTTTCGTCCATTCAGCTCAGTTCGTTCCCACCGTGGTCGGCCTGCTTGCCGTCGGGAAATCGCCTGCGGATTTTGTTCCGGGGGCCTATGTTCAGTTTCTTCGCATCAATGGACTGGAATTGTCAGATCCGATCATCGATCAGCGAGACTGTCACGGTCCGTTGAACGAAATGTTACGCGAGGTGGACGACGTACTTGCGGCACACATCCGCATCGCCACCGATGTGACCTCCGGCAACGTGGAGATTAGACACCCTGATTATCCAATTGCAGCTTTGCAGCAGTTACTGCGAAACGCAATCATGCATCGCGATTACGAAACGTCGAACGCGCCCGTCAGAGTGACCTGGTTCGATGACCGCATCGAGATTCAGAATCCCGGTGGGCCGTTCGGGCAAGTGACGGTCAATAACTTTGGCCAGCCAGGTATTACAGACTATCGAAATCCAAGTGTTGCTGAAACCATGCGGAATCTCGGCTTTGTTCAGCGGTTCGGCGTGGGTATTCAGATCGCCCGTCGGCAACTCGCGGACAATGATAACCCTGCTCCCGAGTTCGACGTCCAACCTAACCACGTGCTCGTCACCGTCAGGAGGCAATCATGAGCGTTCCAGTGGTCGCCTTTTTCAACAACAAGGGAGGCGTGGGAAAGACGTCCCTTGTGTACCACACAGCCTGGATGCTGGCGGATCTTGGCTACCGCGTGGTCGCTGCTGATCTCGATCCACAAGGCAATCTGTCCGCCGCTTGCATGGATGAAGATCGGCTGGAGCAGCTTTGGCCAGACAATCGACGCGTTGCCACCATCTATGGAGCGCTGGAGCCGCTTAAACGAGGCATCGGCGATGTATCCGACCCGCTGTTGGAGTCGATCGGTGCGAACTTGGCGCTGATTCCTGGGGACATGGCGCTGTCGGAGTTTGAAGATGACTTGTCCCAAGTATGGCCCAAATGCCTGGACGGAGACGAGCGTGCTTTTCGCGTGATTTCAGCCTTTTGGCGAGTCTTGCAACGAGGCGCGGCAAACCACCGTGCGGATGTCCTGCTGATGGACCTGGGACCGAATCTGGGTGCTATCAATCGTGCTGCGTTAATCGCCGCTGATTGGGTGGTGATTCCCCTCGGCCCGGATCTGTTCTCCATCCAGGGACTGCAAAACCTTGGCCCCCGACTCCGAAGCTGGCGTAAAGAATGGGGCGAACGTGTCCCGAAGAATCCCGCCGCCGATTTGACGTTGCCAAAAGGTGCCATGTGCCCGATTGGGTACGTCGTCATGCAGCATTCGGAACGAAGTAATCGGCCGGTGAAGTCGTACCAGAAATGGATTGCTCGCATCCCTTCAACGTATCGCAAATTCGTGCTCGATCAGGCAGTTGGCAAAGCGGTGGCCGTCAAGGATGACGATCAATGCCTGGCAGTGCTGAAGCATTACCGCAGCCTCATGCCAATGGCCCAAGAATCGCGAAAACCAATCTTCCATCTCAAACCGGCAGATGGAGCCCTTGGCGCACATTATTCCGCAGTCCGCGATGCCGGTCGCGACTTCAAGCAGCTTACGCAAGCGATCGCAGAAAGAGCCGGAATCGACGAGCCTGTGTGAGCCATGACTTTCTTCGCGTTTACGAGTCACTTATCCCAACAATCCGTTCGACCAGACTCTCATCATGGCACCACTACCAAGCAACCTGCGTCGCGACCTGGAGCGGAACATCGTTCGAGCGCGTGAGATCGCCGAACGAGGTTCAAGAGAAGCGATCGAGGCGTTGACCGTCCATGAAGGCAAACGCGGCGCGCACGTGACCAGTGATGCCGACATTGTTTTGCGAAATCGTCTGCGGGCACGTGCGCAGCAGATCGGCGACCGTCGCAATTCGCAATCGAAGGCACAGGCGATTGACCAGCTAGTGCAGGAGTGTGCTTACGAGCATTGGCACCGCCGCATCTTCGCCCGATTTCTGGCCGAGAACAGTTTGCTGGTAGAGCCAGATTCGCAGGTCGCTGTCAGCCTGGACGATGTGGAAGAGCTGGCCCGCGATGAAGGGATCGATCGCTGGGAACTCGCCGGGCAATACGCTCAGCAATCGTTGCCAGCCATCTTCCGACCGGATGATCCGCTGCTGCAGGTGCAGTTGCCTCGCGAAATCCGCTTGCAACTGGATGGACTGCTCGACGATCTGCCCAGAGAAACCTTCCTGGCCGATGACAGTCTCGGCTGGGTGTACCAGTTCTGGCAGAGTGCCGAGAAGGAACGCGTTAACAATCTCGGTGACAAGATCACCGGCGAGACATTGTCCGCCGTGACGCAGCTTTTCACCGAGCACTACATGGTGCTCTTCCTGCTGCACAACACGCTTGGTGCCTGGTATGCGGGCAAAGTGCTTGCCCAACGTCCCGATCTGGCTGCATCGGCGAAGAGTGAAAACGAACTTCGCGAAGCACTCCGTTTGACCGAAGCAGGCGGATACGAGTTCGAGTACCTGCGGTTCGTCCGCGACGACGTAGAGCGGAACTTGTTCCGCTCAGGGACGGAGGACAGCGATGTACAAGATAATTCTGAGGCGGGCGAACGGAACAAGTTCCGTTCTACGAACTGGCGACCGATGGGTGGCACGTTCGACGGCTGGCCCAAACGTGCGGCGGAGCTAAAGGTGCTCGACCCGTGTTGTGGCTCCGGGCATTTTCTGGTCGCGGCGTTCGAGTTGCTGGTGCGACTGCGAATGCTGGAAGAAGGCTTGAGTGTCGAAGCCGCCGTCGATGCGGTCATTCAAGATAATCTGTTCGGTTTGGAACTTGATCCCCGCTGCACACAAATCGCCGCGTTCAACGTAGCCGTGGCGGCTTGGAAGCTGACCGGTCCGCGACCACTGCCGGCCATGCAGAATATTGCCTGCACGGGGCTTTCGGTTGGCGTGCCACGCGACCAGTGGATGAAGGCTCTGGAATCGGACGGTGTGACAAACCTGAAATTCTACTTCGGTCAGCTCTACGACATGTTCAGCAACGCCTCGACGCTGGGCAGTCTCATCAATCCAAACCGCTTTCTCGGCAGCCACACGCTCAACAAGGAGGAAATGGACCGGCTGTTTGCCGCACTCGAATCGGTCATCGCCGCCGATCCAACAACTTCTCCTGAACAGCATGAACTCGGTGTTGCCGCCCAAGGGTTGGCAAGAGCAGCGGAGCTTCTGGCGTCGAAATACCACGTTGTTTTGACGAACGTCCCGTATCTTGGGCGTGGTAAGCAGGATGACGTACTCAAGGACCATATCGAGACGTATTACGAACGCGGCAAAGCTGATCTTGCAGCTGCTTTTGTTATTCGCTGCCTTGAGTTTTGTGACGTTGATGGAACGTCCTCACTCGTTTCACCGCAGAATTGGCTTTTCCTAACGACATACAAATCCCTACGCGAGTCACTGCTTGACAGCCGTTCGTGGAACATTGTCACAAGACTTGGTCCCGGAGCCTTCGAAACCATCACGGGGCATGTAGTCAATGTCGCGCTATTGGTCATAACTGCGTCTACCCCAGAGCCAATGCAAAGCATGGGAATGATTGACGCAGTTGATGAAGTTCAACCCCAGGGAAAATCAGAACGACTCCGGTCATGCAGTCTCGACGACATTCGTGTGGTGACTCAAGGCGTTCAACGCAAGAATCCTGATGCCGTCATCAAGTTTGAAGGATTTCATACTGGAAAGCTTCTCGGAGCATACGCATCCTGCTTTGCGGGAATTCTTAACGGAGACTCCCCAAAATTCAGGCGATTCTTCTGGGAATTCGATCGGAAACCTCACGAATGGGTTTACCAACAATCAACCGTTAGGAGCACCATTCCGTACGGGGGCCGTACCGGTTTGATTTTTTACGACGAAGCCGGCGGACACCTTCGCGAAGATGCAGATATCCGTCGGGAGCGTCTGCATGATTCAGATCGACGCGGTAACGCTGCATGGGGAAAGCTGGGAGTCGGAATCAGCCAGATGCATGATTTGCCAGCGACTCTTTATACCGGGAACAAGTTTGATTCGAGCATTGCAGTCATCTTTCCGAAGGATCAATCGCTCGTTCCTGCCATTTGGGCGTTCTGCACAGACGAAGACTTCCGGCGTCGTGTCCGGCAGGTAAATCAGAAGGTCAGCGTAGAGAATGGCTACTTCGAAAAGTTACCATTCGATCTAGCGCGATGGCAAAGCGTGGCGTCTCAACAGTATCCGCATGGCCTGCCAGAACCGGAAAGCAATGACGCCACCCAATGGCTGTTTAGCGGTCGTCCGGACAATTCGACATTGCAGACGCAAGTGGCAATTGCACGACTGCTCGGTTATCGCTGGCCAGCGGAACTCGATTCCGAGATGCAATTGAGTGATCGCGCTCGCCAACTGGTGGAGAGTTGCGAGGAGTTGCTTCCGTACGCCGACGAAGATGGCATCGTCTGCATCCCGGCGGTGCGCGGCGAGGACACCGCGGCAACTCGGCTGACTCGTTTGCTCGAAGCGTGCAACCTGAAGCCGCCGCATAAACTGGACGACTGGCTACGGAATGACTTCTTCAAGGAACACTGCGAACTGTTTCAGCAGCGGCCCTTTATCTGGCACATCTGGGACGGGCGCAAAGCCGACGGTTTTCATGCTCTGATCAACTACCACAAGCTCGTGGGTCGTAGCTCGGAACTTGTTCCGAATGCGATGCCTTCACAGCGCGGAGCGGCGAGCTCGGCGACGACCTCGGAACAAGTTCCAAGTTACCAGGCTCGCTGGGAACAAGTTCCAAGTTACCAGGCTCGCTGGGAACAAGGTCCGAGTTACCAGGCTCGCTCGGAACAAGTTCCGAGTTACGACGCCGGTCATTCGGGCCGCAAGTTATTGGAGAACCTGACCTACAGCTATCTCGGCGACTGGATCAACCGCCAGGAAAGTGACGTCAAACGCGGCGAGTCCGGTGCCGATGGTCGGCTGGCTGCCGCCAAGACTTTGCAGCAACAACTGATCGCGATCCTGAAGGGCGAACCGCCGTACGACATCTTCGTCCGCTGGAAGCCGTTGCACGAACAGCCGATCGGCTGGAATCCCGACATCAACGACGGCGTCCGCATCAACATCCGCCCCTTCATGGCCGTCGACATCCCCGGTGGGCGAAAAGGAGCCGGCATCCTCCGCTGGGGGCCAAAGGTCAAATGGACCAAAGACCGAGGCAAAGAACCCAAACGCCCCCGCGACGAATACCCGTGGTTCTGGGGCTGGGACGAACAAACCCCCAACTTCCCCGGTACCGACACCTTCACCGGCGACCGCTGGAACGACTGCCACTACACCAACGCCTTCAAACAAGCCGCCCAGGGTAAGTAGAACGGAACTTGTTCCGTTCAAGCTGCCCGTGGTAAGAAGTAGAACGGAACTTGTTCCGTTCAATTTGCCCGTTATCGGTTGGAAAGGACCAAATTGATTGGGAGTACAACCATGGACGAATCGACGGGATCTGTCGAAGCGAACGGAACAAGGGCGAACGGAACAAGTTCCGTTCTACGACCGGCGACGTTCGTACCGTTCGACGAACACAAAGCGGTGCGTATCTATCATCGTAATCTTCCCCATTGGCGGCAGGATGGCTGCACGTACTTTGTTACGTTCCGACTGGCGGATTCGATTCCTGCGAGTGTTCGCCGGCAGTGGGAACACGAGCAATCACAATGGCTCAGGGCCAGAGGGATTCACTACGACGGTCGAAACGGAAGATGGCGAGTGGAACTGGAAAAGCTTCCCCGTGCCGAGCGTTTCCAGTTTGAAAAGCACTTCAACCAGAAAGTGCAAACCTGCCTAGATCGCGGACTCGGCGAGTGCTGGCTCAAGCACCGCGAATGCATTGCGGCATTGCGTGAACAGCTTTTTCGAGCGGATGGTGAATGCCACCACCTAAGCGACTTCGTGATCATGCCGAATCATGTGCATCTGCTGATGACGCCCATCGCCGGACATGAACTGGAGATCATTCTGAAGGCGATCAAGGGCAAGGCTGCGATTGAGTGCAACAAACACCTTGGCCGCAGCGGAACGGTCTGGCAACCGGAGAGTTACGACCACATTGTGCGAGATCTCGAACAGTTAGTCTTTTACCGTCAGTACACCGCGGACAATCCGAAACGCGCGGGCCTGACGCGGCCGGATGATGCGGTATATCGGGCGGAATGGACAGATGCATGGCTACGGCCGGAACACATGTAGCACGGAACAAGTTCCGTGCGAGGTCTCGGGAGTTCGGCCCAAAAGCGTACTCGGAACAAGTTCCGAGCTACGGCACACAAACAGGAGAGCAAGAAATGCTGATTCACGAATTGAAACTCGCGGGGCTCTTTCTGAATCACCTGCGCAGCGTGCCGAAAGTCAAAAACGCAATCATTGCCGAGCTGCGAAACTTGTATGAAGGACTCGACGATTTTGACGTCCGCATCAAAGGTGGCACCGTCGAGGTCTTCTTGACCGAAGGCGATTTTGTCATTCCCGCCAGCCGTCTGTCGGACGGCACGCTGCGGTTACCGCTGCTTGCTGGCCATCCTGTGCAATCCCGATCCGCCGCCGAGCTTTGTGCGCACAAGGCGAATTCTGAGTGAGAAATTGTGATGGCTAAAGCAACCACATCTCCGAACACGACATTCCTGACAGCGGTGATGGATTCGTTGAAAAACGCATCCAGTCACCAGCCGGGCGTCGATGAAAAGCCTGCAGCACTGCTATGGGCAGATCCGCGTGGCGAATGGCGGCCGCTGGTGCCATTGCTCCGCGAGCGACTGCCCCAGTTGCTGACGCTGGGCGAATACGATCCGCAGACACGAACCGGGCCGGCGATCTGGCTCAAG
>JBGTHH010001021.1:0-2648 GCA_041746275.1 Pirellulaceae bacterium
CCGCATACAACTGCTCCATGCGCAGGCGACTCGGCTCGAACTCGTCCAGTCGCAACATGATGGGCCAAGCCAAATCGCCCGTCAGCGGGTCGATTTTGTTCGCCGTGAGGCGTTCTGGCATTCGCTCTTGGCTCATGCGAATCGCTTGCTGTTGGGAGGGCGGCGGAGTGCGTTGTGCCTCGCGGTACTGTTGATTGATCGACTTCATCTGAAAATAGGTCTGAGTGTACTGCAGATGATTCGCAATGTTCTGACTGCGAGCCTGCTCGATATTGATGGCCGCCTCGGAGTTCATCAGATTCGCCGCGCCCGCCGAGCGAACAACGTCGGCCATGCCCCGCGCCGCGCCTTCCGCAGCAGTCGAAGCGTGGTGGTAACTCCCCGGTCCAACGGCACTAAAGAACGGTGCCATCCCCTGGGCGCAAGCAAACCCGCATGAACCAAGCACAAGGCAAAACGCTAATAAAGCAACTCGCATCGTCTATCTCCCGGGCATTCGTTGTGCGAGGGTGGGCATTCGTAACTAAATACTACTATAACCTCTAGAATCCAATCTTCAATCGACCCCGCTCGTGAGCGACGTTTTGGTGGTTGTTAGCCGCTCCCGGACCCAGGCCAGCCATTCCGCTGACGGTGGAGCATACGGCCGGAACTTCTCGTACTCCCCGCGTTCCTCGCTATAGAGCAACGCGCGGTGGTTGCCCAAGCGGCTGGCCACAGGCGAATCCATCAGATTGCTCGAATCGGTGGCGCTCATCTGACACAGCACTCGGAAGTCCAAGTCGCGCACCGTCTGACGATCGAACCAGCGATTCAAATTGTTGAACGTATCGCACCACACGAGCGTGTGAATGCCGACCGCCGGTCCCTCGCGCAGCAGCTCCACGAACTGCTTATCCGTGGCTGGTGGCTTATCGTCGTCGAGGCTGGAAAATCCGTAATCGTCCTCCCCGCGGCGGAGATCGCGAAACCGTGACAAATTGTGGACTAGCAGGAAGATCGACGCGGCACTCGAGTCGCCTTGTTCCATGCGACGATGCAATTCTTCGGCTAGAGCGGCGACTGTGGACGAAACTTGCTTCGGATCAACCAGTTCCGCGCCGATTCCTAGCTCTTCGACCACTCGTCGCCAAAACAATTCCTCCACGCCCTCCGCGCGCGAGCCGTCGAGGACCAGGAAGCGACGGGCCGAAGACTCGCCTTCGCCCTGTGTCATGCGGGAGGTGGCGGCCAAGCCGACAAGTGCGTTGCCCAGGATGCCCAACATCGTTTCCTCTTGCTGACCAATCAACAGCAAGTTGCAGCCGCTTTGCCGACGAAAAACCATCGCCGTGGGATCTTTGATCGCGACCGCCGAGCCCAACCAAGCAGTCGCAACCTGCGCTGGCGCGGATTCGGCGTTCATCAAGGCGGTACGCAAGGGACCGTTCTCGCGCGGATCGGCTGGCGCGTTGCCTTCGAAGACTAACGGCGGCCCGCCGCGAAG
Source organism: Pirellulaceae bacterium (assembly GCA_041746275.1). Taxonomy (GTDB): domain Bacteria; phylum Planctomycetota; class Planctomycetia; order Pirellulales; family Pirellulaceae. The sequence continues at coordinate 1,487 of JBGTHH010001021.1, forward strand.
AGTAAACTCACGGGCCTTCTCCGAAAGTTGCCGCAAGTAAGCTTCCTGTTGTTCCGCGCCCAACCAGACAATCTGAAACGGATGATTTCCCTCGAACATCCCATTCGCGTCGTTGTAGATCGCTTCACCGGGGCGATCGAGCAAGCGGGCCGCTGTGTTATCCTCGCTTAAAATCAAGTGCGAATCGGCTTCGCTGCACTGCAAGGCGATGCGCACCGCCATCTGGCCCAGCGTGCTGCGGGCCAACGAGTAGGCTCCCGACAACGTTTGCGAACCGAGCAGCACGTGAACTCCAAAGGCCCTGCCCTGCCGTACCAAGCGATCGAGCAGCAGCGCGGCGTCCTGTGCGACTTTATCATCCTGCACAAAAAATTCCTGGAACTCATCGATGATGAGCAGCAGGCGCGGCAAGGCGTGATCGGGCCGCGCGTCGCGAAAGCTCTTGATGTCTTGCACACCGTGATCGCGGAACAAATCGCCGCGCGTGCGCAGTTCCAGGTCCAGGCGTTCCAACACGCTCATGCCAAACTCGCGTTCGCTTTCGATGGCGATCACGCGGGCGTGTGGCAAGCCGTAGGTCGCGTAGGGTTTGAACTCAACGCCTTTCTTGAAGTCAATCAAATAGAACTGTACTTCTTCGGGCCCGTAATGCAGCGCCGTATTGACGATCAAGGCGTGTAAGAGCGTTGACTTGCCCGAACCGGTCTTTCCCGAAATCAACACGTGCTGCGACGTGCCTTGGCCCAGGCGTAGATGTTGCAGCTTGGTGGCTCCCGCGCGGCCCAGCGGAATATCGATGCCGCCTCGACTGTCGCGGCTCCACCACTGCTCGATGGCCGGAGCGACCATGGCAAACGGCACCTCGACGCGACTCGCTTGCTGAGCCCGTTGGCCGATCGTGCGAATGATCTCCGTGAAACGTTCATCCGCGGGAGGCTCGTCCAGCGTCAGCGGCAGGTCCTTGATATCACGTTCGACCCAGTGAAATCGCTGACCGTCCCATTGTACGGCGGCCGCTCGCGCTTCGAGGTCGGCCAGACTGAAGTTGCGCGGCAAGTCGATGGCCGAGTCGGTACTGAGCAAGGTATAAACGCCGCACTTCGACCCGCTGTTGACGATACTCATCAATCGCTGCGCGGCTTCCTCCGAGAAGCCCGCGGGG
>JBGTHH010001022.1:0-3092 GCA_041746275.1 Pirellulaceae bacterium
GGCGCAAAGGTTTGGGCGTGGATCCTCGTACCGGCGAGATTCAAGAGCGGGCATTCGGTGACCTCGAGAATGTCCAGCCAGGGAACTACGCCGCGTGTTCCTATGCCTTTATCGATGGCGTCTTCGTACCGGCCGGTGAACGCACGCGAATCAGCTCGACGGACTTGTATGCGACCGATCTGCCGAGCAACAGCGGCAAGGCTTGGGACATGATTCGCCACGGCCCCGTCACGAGTCAGTTCTCCACGGTGCTCGGCGAAACCGACTTTAACACCGACGGACACTCTCTGCTCGGCCTGCACGCCAACGCCGGCATCACGTTTGATCTCGCGGCCATCCGTCAGGCGATCTGGCCGAAGACCGTACCGGCAAGTGAGTCGGAGTCGTTACGCTTCAGCACGGTTGCGGGCTATGGAGGCCGGACGGTCGAACCGAGTGCCGAGTTCCGAGTGCTGCTCGACGGACAGATGATCGCCCAGCAGCGTATCGGGCGTCACGACGCGATACCGATCGACTTCGAGATTCCACCGGCAGCGAGATTTTTGACGCTGATCTCCACGGACGGCGGCGATGGTTATGGACACGATCAGATTAGTTTTGGGGACCCACGGCTCCATGCGACCGCGCCCGACGAGCTGACGGACGAACTTCGACAACGACTGGCTGACTTGCGACTGCGGAAGGATAAGTTGCAGGCCGAGCTGGCTTCGCTTCTCGAACCGGCGGTCGTTTTCGGTGTGGTCGCCGAGACGCCACCCACGGTCCACGTGATGCAGCGTGGTGACCCCGAAAGTCCCGGTGCCGCGGTAGTGCCCGGCGCGTTAGGCTGGCAGAAAGCTTCTGTCATCTTTGGCGACGAGTCACTCAGCGATAGTGAACGACGACGATCGCTGGCCGATTGGATCGTCGCTCCCGAGAACCCCTTGACCGCGCGCGTGATCGTCAATCGGCTCTGGCATTGGCACTTTGGCCAAGGAATTGTCGCCACGCCGAGCGACTTCGGATTCGGCGGCGCGCGGCCTTCGCACCCGGAGCTGCTCGACTGGCTGGCCAATCAACTGATCGAGGAACAATGGTCGCTGAAGGCCCTGCATCGCTTGATCGTTACTTCGGAAACATATTGCCAGACCAGCCACATGCAGTCTCCACCGTCTCAATCCGACGAAATCGATCCCCACACGATCGATGCCGACAATCGCTTATTGTGGCGGATGAATCCTCGACGATTGGAAGCCGAAGCGATGCGCGACTCGGTGCTGGCCGTGACCGGCAAATTGAACCGCGCGATGTACGGTCCCGGCTATCGAGACTTCGATTACGAGGAAGCTTACGCTCCGATTTACACTTACAAGACCGCCGACTCGCCCGAGCTCTGGCGGCGAAGTATCTATCGCTTCATTGTCCGCACCACGCCGCCGCAGTTCATGACGGCACTCGATTGCCCCGACCCCGCGAACTTCACACCCAGACGAAACGTCACCACGACGGCACTCCAGTCGTTGGCAATGTTCAACAACGATTTCATGCTGCGCCAGTCACGTTACCTCGCCGAACGCATCGAGCGGGAAGCCCACGATCGTGATGGGCGGATCGACCGCGCGTTCCAACTGGCCTTCGCTCGGTCGGCCACGTCGCACGAACTGGAGTCCGCTCGTCGGCTGGTCCAGCAGCAAGGACTCCTGCATTTGTGTCGAGCATTATTCAATGCCAATGAGTTCATCTATGTCGACTAACAAAAGACACGGCAGGCATCGCACTTGTGATCGCCGGGAATGGTTGCAGCGAACGGGTGGCGGCATCGGTTGGCTCGCCGCGCAAGTCCTGCTGCGAGAAGATACTCAAGGAGCAAGCCCACGAGCGGCGCTCGATCATGCCCCCACAGCCAAAGCGGTCATCCAGATCTTCTGTCCAGGCGGCATGAGTCAGGTCGATACGTTTGACTACAAGCCGCAGTTGGCCCAACGCGCGGGGCAGCCCTTCGATCCCGACGGCAAACTGCAGTTCTTTGCGTCGAAACCGGGAAATTGCCAGCCTAGTTTTTGGCCCTTCCAACAGCAGGGCGAATCCGGGCTCTGGATGTCGTCGCTGTTTCCCAAGTTAGCGCAGCACGTGGACGATCTGGCGTTCATCTACTCGATGCAAAGCAAGACCGCCCTGCATGGTCCCGGTTGCTTCATGATGAATACGGGCTTCACGTTACCTGGCTTTCCCAGCATGGGTTCGTGGGTGACGTATGGATTGGGCAGCGAGAACAAGGACCTGCCGGCCTTCGTCGTCTTGCCCGACCCGCGCGGTCTGCCTCCCGGCGGGATCATCAACTGGGGAGCCGGCTTTCTACCCGCAGTACATCAAGCCACGACGCTCGATTCGCGCGCGGATCGACTACCGATCAGCGATTTGTTTCCGCCAGCGGATTTCCCGGCGGTCACGAGCGAGTCGGATCAAGCGGACCTCGAGTTCCTGCAACAACTCAACCAACGGCATCTCGCCGAGCGGCCTGGCAATACCGATCTGGAAGCACGCATGGCCGCGTATGAACTGGCTGCTCGTTTGCAACTCAGCGCACCCGAAGTCACCAGCTTGCGCGACGAGTCCGTGGCGACCCTGCGGCGGTACGAACTGGATGACGAAGACACGGGGCCTTTTGGACGCCAGTGCTTGCTGGCTCGTCGTTTGGTGGAGCGCGGCGTTCGCTTCGTGCAACTTTATTGCGGAGCCGAGAACACGACGGCCAAAGCGATCCGCCCGAATTGGGATTCGCATGAAGACGTGGTGCGGGATCACGGCTATTGGGGACGCGTGCTCGACACGGGAGCCGCGGCCTTGCTCGCAGATTTGCGGCAACGAGGTTTGCTGGAGGAAACGCTCGTGATCTGCACGACGGAATTTGGCCGGCAACCCGCCGCGCAAGGAGCCCGCGCCGCGGGACGCGATCACAATGCCGGAGCCTTCACCGCGTGGCTGGCCGGAGGCGGCATCCGCGGCGGCGTGGGCTACGGCGCGACGGACGAGCTAGGATTCCAGGCCGTCGAGCATCCCACTTACTGTTATGACCTGCACGCGACGGCTTTGCACTTGCTCGGCATCGACCA
>JBGTHH010001023.1:0-6616 GCA_041746275.1 Pirellulaceae bacterium
GGCGCGACTGTCATGGTGATGCGCAAGCCCAAACGCTTCATTCACGTCATTGGATTAGTCAATAGTGCCGATCAATTTGAGATTCCCGACGACCACGAGCCACGTTTGCTGGATGCTCTGGCGATGGCCGGTGGTCGCAAGTTGGAGATCGCCGACAAAGTTCACGTCATTCGCCAATTGCCCAATCAATCCGAGCCCGTGGTAATTGAGGCTTCCGTGCGTGCCGCGAAACGCGATGCGAATTCGAATATCCGTCTTGCCGCGAATGACGTCGTCAGCGTTGAAGAGACGCCGACCACGATGGTAATCGGCACCATTCGCGACTTCGTTCGGTTCGGGTTTTCCAGTGCCATTCCGGGTTTTTAGTCTCTGTTAACGTCCCGATCATTCAGCATTCTCGCATGAACGACGACCAACTTGCTCGGAGTCTCGCACTTCCCACACCGCATTCGCCGTTGCGGATGGATGACTCTCAGGACGGTGCCGCCGATGCGGTGCAAGCCGCGTTGCGGTTCCTGCGCGTCATTCGCTATCGCAAGTCGTACGTCATCACCTCACTCGTCGTGGCCGCGCTCTTGGGCGGCTTGTACTACTGGACGGCGGTGCGCATTTATCGCGCATCGGCTTCGCTACTGATCACGCAATCCGGCGCGGACGTGTGGAGCACCTCCATGTCGGCCGGAGCTCATCAAGAATCATTGATTCTGACCTACGAGCGGCTCTTTACCAGTGCCATCGTCCTGGAGGGTGCGACGCAACGGTTGGCCAAACTTGCGCCGGCCGCCCGCGTCGATGTGGATTCCGTGACGCGGGACAAGTGGGCGGATGCGTTGCGTGGCAATTTGTCCGCTAACGTCATCCGACGCACGAACATCATTGAATTATCGTATCGTTCCAAATCGCCCGAGGCCGCCGAGGCCGTGGTCAATGCGGTCGTCGAATCCTACTTGGAGTTTATGGAGAACAATCACCGTGACGTCTCGGTGGAGATCGTCACGATCCTGGAGAAGGAACGCAAGGAGAAGGAAGTCGAACTGCGACAGAAACAGGAACGGTTGTTGGATGTTAAGCGATTGGCAGGCGATCTGGGTTTACGTAGCGGAAATACGGTGGTGCATCCGGTGGTGCAACGAGTCGTGAAACTAAACGAGACGTTGATTGACACCCAGAAAAAGCGGTTGCAACTCGAAGCTTCCTCGACGGCGGTTCGCTTGGCGATACAGAATGGCGGGGATCTGCGTCAGCACTTAATCGATGTCGAACCGATCGTGGGTCGCGAATTGATTATGAACGCGATGGGGCTGAGCCCGCAGTCCGTTGAGATCGTGAACACGGAGGAGCGTCGTTTGCTTCAGGATCGTGCGCGTTTAGAGACGATCCGCGCTCACCTTGGCCCCGCCCATCCCGAAGTTCAGCAACTGGTGCGGAGTATCAGTAACGCTGAGCAACATATCGCCGAGTATCAGATTAAGCTCAACAGTCGCATGGATCAGATCCAGTCGCGGCAAATGGGACCGATGCTCGTGGCCATGATTGAGGGAAAATTGCGCGATGCCAAGTTGCATGAAGACAATTTGAACAGTGAATATCGAGCGGCCGAATCGGAAGCGATCCAGTTAAACGACCGCATGGCCGAACTGCAGATTGTCGAAAACGAAGTCCAGCGATTAAGCAATCTGCACGACATGTTGCTGGATCGCATTGCCAATATCGACCTGAATCAGAAGGGGGGCGATGTACGCGTGGCGATTGTGAGCGACCCTGCGGCACAAGGGCGTCCCGTGTCGCCAAAACTTTCCATGGTCGCGCTCCTCTGTTTGCTGGGCGGCGGCGGAATTGGGCTGGGCGTAGCCTACGTGTTGGATCTGCTGGATGATCGGTTCCGTTCACCCGAGGAACTGAAACAGCAACTCGGTTTGCCCGTGCTGGCGATGGTGCGTAAGCTCACGATCTCGGGTGACCAGGGAGCCGAGTCGTTACAGGTCCACGTCGCGCCGAGTTCGGTGGAAAGTGAAGTCTTTCGTACGTTGCGGACCACATTGGCATTTTCCGGACAAGAACTCCAGCGCGTGGCCATCACAAGTTCCGAGCCAAGTGATGGCAAGACCACCGTATTGGCCAATTTGGCCGCATCCTATGCACAAGCTGGCAAACGCACCTTGGTCATCGATTGCGATCTGAGGCGACCTGGCTTGACCACTTTGTTCCAATTGCGTCGTAGCACCGGCATGTCGGACATTCTCCGTGGAAATCGAGATGTCGCCGAGATGTGTGCGGAGTTCGCTCAACCGACGGGAGTGGATGGGCTCGAAATCTTGACGTGCGGGCCGAAGCCCCCGAACCCCGCGGAACTACTGAGCGGAACGCGTTTCGATGATGTGGTTCGCTGGGCGGAAGTACACTATGACCAAGTATTGATCGATTGCCCACCCGTGATGGCGGCGAGTGATGCGGCCATTGTTGGGCGTTTGGTCGACGGCATCATGCTGGTTGTCCAGCCTGAGAAGAATCATCGACGCCATGTCTTGCGTGCCGTCGAGCACTTGGTGGCGATGCAAGTCAATATCGTGGGCATCGTGGCCAATCGTGTGGGCGAGGATTCGGCTGGCTATGGCTACTACGGCTATGGTTACGGCTACGGTTATGGCTATGGCAATGGTTACGGCAACGAGTCGGAAGAGGAAGAACCAATCGAGCAGGAGGCCGAGATGCCCGTAGCTCCCAGTCGTGCCAAGCCCCGCCGAGTTGCGTAGCTGCATACGTGCGCTGGTTGGTCTTTGTCCTCGCATCACTTTCAATTACGATCTCCCCGCTTCTTTCAGTTGAAAACCGATAGGGCATGATCGGTGGCTATGAGGACGAGGGTTTGTTATGTCGACGATCCGTGTGAGTGGTAACTTTCCACCGAGTCTCCAGATCCGAGAATTGTGGGAACACAGGCTAACTCTGGCCGTTGATTTCGGTCTGGCCTCGTCCGTGCTCGTCGCTCCGTTGTTCATGGGGGGACGCGGCGGAGTCGGCCGTTTCGTACTCATCGCGATTGTGGCCATCACAGTCACGCTCTGGTGCATCAGGCAATGTCTGGCCGAGAACGCGCCCTGGCGTCGTTCAACCGCCGAGTGGTTTCTGCTGGCAGGACTGGGCGTGTTGCTATTGCAACTCCTACCGTTGCCTCTAGGGTTGCTAAACAGCTTGTCGCCGTCGATCGCCGAGGTCCTCCCATTATGGTCATCGACCGGGGAGTCGGCGTGGCATTTGGGAACGTGGCGTCAAATCTCCCTGCATCCGGCCGCCACGCAAGGCGGTCTGGCGATCTACTTGGCCTATGCCTTGTTGTTCTGGGTCACCGTGCAGCGTTTGGAACGTGTCCAAGACGTCGAGCGTTTATTGAAGTTAATTGCCGTAGCGACCTGTTGGCTGGCAGTGCTGGGGTTGACGCAATTCCTGTTCTCGAATGGCAAGTTCCTGTGGGTCTTTGAGCACGCTTCTCGAACTACCAGAGATGTCGTCAAGGGTCCCTTTCAGAACCAGAATCACTTGGCCCATATGTTGGCGTTAGGCATGGGGCCGCTTCTGTGGTGGCTCGCCTCACTCAAAGGATCGCAACCAGCCGGGAAGCGGGGTCGAGATCGCACCTCGTCCTCGTGGTCGCAGCGAACGATCGGAGCGGCGGGGCAGATCCAAGCTTTATGGCTGGCCTGTGGCGTCGTCGCCTTTGCGGGATTGTTGACGTTTTCGCGCGGTGGTGTACTCGCCATGCTACTCGCCGTGTCGATCGCCGTAATCCTGCTAAGTTGGAAGAAAATGTTGGATCGACAAGCCATGATGACCACGTTGGGAATCGCCGTAGTGATGATCGTCGCCTTGTCGATCTATGGCTATGAACCATTAGCCCGCAAGTTGGGCACGCTACGTGAATCGCAAAGGATCGATGAGCTGTCGTACGGACGTTGGGCACTTTGGAGCGCTCACTTGCAAGCGATCCCCGACTTCTGGTTGGCAGGAGCGGGCGTGGGGACCCATCGCGATATTTATCCTACCTACCTGAATGAGCAGTTTGATGTCGAGTTTACGCACGGTGAATCGGGATACTTGCAGTTGTTACTCGAAACCGGTGTGTTGGGAACGAGCTTCGTCGTGCTGGGATTGGGGTTGGTCTTCCGTTGGGTCTACCTCGTTCTTCGGCGAGCTCAAGATCCAGCGACCGTGGCCTGTGCCGTGGCGATCCTGCCAGGGCTTGTGGCAAGCGTGTTCCATTCGATCGCGGATTTTGTCTGGTATATCCCGGCCTGTGTCACGACGACTGTCTTGCTCGTCGCCGCAGTGGTCCGTCTGCAATCCGAAATCGTCTCGCAAACGTCATCGGACGCATCGCTGCAAAAACATGCGGCCTCGACGAGCGTCCTGCTACCACGAGCGGCTTGGTGTACGCTAGCCGTCGGCGGTTGCGTGATGGGAGCGGCCCTGATGAGCGGAACCTATCCGGCCGCAGCCGCAGCCAATTCGTGGAATGCTTATCGCCGAGACGCTTCAGCAGCGAGTGTGAAGCAGGCGACTTCGCCCACCAGTGAGCAGTTGGCAACCCTCACTCAACACGTGGAAACCACAGTCGCTCGCCATCCACAGGATGCCCGAGCCCATGTGCATTTGGCGGGGCTCTACCTTCAGCAGTTCGATGTGGCCCAACAGCAGGCCGTGAATCCCTTGCCCTTGTCTCAGATCCGCGATGCCGCACTCGCCTCGCAGTTTCCCTCAAAAACCGAGCAGGATGCATGGCTGGACCGGGCCGTCGGCGAAAATCGACATTGGTTTGATCGCGCTTTGGAACATGCCCGGCAGGCCGTTCGTCTGTGCCCACTGCAGGGCGAAGGTTACGCATTACTTGCCAGTTTGACGTTTCTCGATGGCCCTCAGGTGGATCGAAAACGCCAGTATCTGGAGCAGGCACTTAAGCTGCGTCCCTATAACAGTCGCGTGCTGTTCGTCGCTGGCAAGGAATCGGCGCTGGATGGCGATATCGAGGGCGCGATGGTTCACTGGAAGAAGGCCTTTCATGGTGAAAGTGCGGTTCGAGGTGAATTGATTCGCGAGCTGTCCACAGTGATTCCACCGCAGGATCTGATCGAAGCCTTCGCTCCCGACGATACCGGTTTCCAGGCTCTACTCGATCACTATCGCCGCACGGGTGATGTCGAGAGCGGACAAATCGTTGCGCACGGGTACATTCAGCGATTGACGCAAAACCTGCGTGCTCCAACTCAGCCACAACAAGCGAAAACGTGGGAACGTCTTGCGACCCTGCACGCGTTTGTGGGAGAGAAAGCCGAGGCGGTGCAAGCCGCGGAGCGCGCCGTTCAGTTGGACTCAACTAACTATTCGCTACGGCTGCAATTTGGTCGCTTGTTGCTGGACGCAGAACGATTTGGCGAAGCCTATGAGCAACTGGCGTGGTGCTCGCGTCGACGACCGAACGATACCACCATTCAGAGACTGATGGCCACCGCTCACCGCGCCAGCCTCGCGCAACAGCCCGCGCCTCCGTCTGTGGACCGTCGCTAAATCGGCGGTCATGCCCGATATTCTTTCGACCGAATCTCGGGCAACTCGATCGGGGGCGGCGTCGAGTTTTCGGATTAGGTCAAGTTTGCCGCCGTGGACTGCCGATCCGAAGAGCGGATTGCCGATTTCACGACCGATGGTGCTAGCAATGTGCGGCGGACTGGCGAGCTGGTTGATTCACTACCGCTGGGCGATGTGCCTGGTCGCTTGCGCGGGTTGCGCTATGCCAATCATTCCCTCCCACCGCCATTTTGAACCGCATTCACAGCGGCTGCCGCATCGCGTCAAATCGCCTTCGGTGACCACCGACTGCGAGTCGTGTGGCGAGCGGCAACGGCTAAAAGACTATGCGCGGAGGACGCTCCCCTACGTCGCAGGACCGTTCCTGCACGGGCCTGGGGTCGACTCACCGGATGCAGCGCCGACACTCCGTCCGCCTCATTCGAAGTTTCATCCCGTCCCCACACGTCCCGTCTTTGACGCTTCGTTGGTGAGCTTTCCTCACATGGACTCCTCATACGAACTGCTCCCGACTCCCGATCCACGCTCCACGCAACCCGTTTCCGCTCCCTGGCATCCGGAACTCGGATCTCCTCCAAGGCATTGGGAAGACGCAACCGAGAGCCAACCTTCGAGGCTTCCACCAGAGCTCGAGACGTTGCCGATACCCATGGAATAACCCGCAATTAGTAAGTGGCCGCATCGCGCTGCCATGGTTCGTCACGTGTCGATACCAATGTGTTGCCTGCTGGAATAGACTTCATGCCCGAACAGCCCACTTCCCAACCGTCGAAATCACTTGCCGCGGATGGAGGTCACGTCCTGCGTGGGCTCTGCATGGGAATCGCGGATGTGATCCCCGGCGTTTCCGGGGGAACGGTGGCTTTGATTCTCGGTATCTACGCGCGTCTGGTGACCGCCATCAGCCACGTCGACCATCGCTTGTGGCATCACGTGCGACGTCGCGATTGGCGAGCGTTGTCCGAGCATTTGGATCTGCGATTTCTGATCTGTCTCGGTAGTGGCATCGCCATCGGTGTCGTGGGCATGACCTTGG
>JBGTHH010001024.1:0-3429 GCA_041746275.1 Pirellulaceae bacterium
GCCCATGTCCCAAGCTCCAGGTTGTGACACGCCGTCGATCCAGCCTCGCACGCTCTCCGGATCACCAAACCGGTACGTGACAGCCACGTGATGCCAGCCACTATCGGGCGCGAAGCCGTGGCGCGTGGTCCAGCGATGCCAATGGGAATCGGTCTTGGGCGCGCCGCTGGCTCGCGGCGTGGCGAACAGGAAACTAACACAGGCTTGCCCGCCTACTTCGCGCAGACGCAACGCCCAGTTTTGATTGTCGGCCGCGAAACCCGCCGCGCCAGTCCGTCCCTTGCCGATGATGTAGAGGTTCTCATGCGCGCGTAATTCGTCCATCATGACCCAAGCTTCCAGCGTGATGGCGTCGCCGTTCTGAAAGTCGAAGGGACTGCCAGGTCCTGGATCCTGAAAGGTAAACCGGGCTCCCGCTCCGTCCAATTTGATCGCTGTGTTTTGCGGTTCGAAATCGGGAAACACGGGAGGTCGCGGGCCTGGCTGATCGCGATGGACGCCGCCATGCGACTGGAGCGGCGTGCTCTCCTCGGCACCGAAGTCCCATCTCGCGACGACTTCCGTCGGCTCCGCGCTCGCCGAGCTGGCCCAACAGGTGATGAACATGAGTAGGGCGATACCGTGCATGGCAGGGACGACGATCGCGTCGAGTGCGGGACGAAGTCGAATCGCGGTTCGCACGGTGATGGTTGACGAGTGCATCGAGAGTCTAGTCCTGAGTCCGAAAAGGGGTCTGACCCTTTGGAGGTGAGTCAACTACATTGATTTCTCGGCCTCGCCGAAGAGGGTCAGACCCCTTTTCGGACAGTCTTTCAGGCAGCGAGAAAAGGTGACTTCGATTATAACCCATTCGTCAGGCTTTGCCGGTGCAGGCTACTTCGTTGGCAGTGGCCGGACACCCGCATCCCGCACGGGAGAGTCTGCAGAGATTTCAAATTGGCCCTGTTCGGGATTCGCCAACTGCGGATCGATTCCATAGCTTCCGCCACTCTCTGGCACCGGCAGCCCCGTCGGCCGGCTGCGGTCGGGGCGATCCAGACAGTACCAGTGATTGTTCTCGATCCGAAAGGTCTCGGGGGCCGTGCCGGCTCCCACCTTGACAGCCCCCACGACTTCATTCGAGCGAAAGACAATCACGTTGTGTTGAAAGACGCCGTGGCGACTGGGGACAAACTCGGGAGCGGTCGTCTCCTGCAGAATTCGCAGCACGTAGCGTGTCGGCCGATAGATCGTGTTGTAACGCACCAGGGCTCGATCGACACCGACAAAGCAGATCGGGGCCTGCGAACCGCTGAACGTGCAATCTTCGACGGTAATATCCTGGGCTTCAAAACCGTTGGGCTGGGGCCGGAAGTAAGGCAATCCGGTGCTGCCCCCAATATTGACCCCGCGACTTCCCGCATTTTCGAAGCGGCAACGTTGGACGGAAATCTCCCGACTGCCGCCTTTCATCTGCACGCCGTTGGCCGGCAAATCACTGCGGTAACGAAACACTGAGTTCACCACTTGGCCGCGCTGGCAGCCCACCATGTCGATCGCCGAGCCGCCATCGCCCCAGCGTTCGATCTCGCACGAGTCAATCAGAAAGTCGTTGACTCCCGAGAGCTTGATGCCATCGCGATTTCCTTTGGGACCGATGTCTCGAATGGTCAAGCCACGCAAGACCACGTGCCGCGCCGGCGTATCGAATGATCCCCCATCGTCAATATTGAGCCCGTTGCCGCTGGCACCTTCGATGATCAAGTGTCGCAATTCGACAAACATGGGATCGGTTAGTTGCCAAGCCGAACTGCCACCGCGAAAGACAGGACGCTGGTCGTGATCCAGGGCAGTCACAATGATCGGCTGCCCCTCAGCACCGCGCAGCCCGTTAAAGCTCAAACCGCCGCGGTACTCGCCGGGCGCCACCAGGATCGTGGTCCCCGGCTTCGCACGGCGCACAGCCGCCTCGAGTTCATCGCGCGTGCTGACCGTGACTTGCTCGGCCGCAGCGACGGGAATGCACCAGACCACTAGATTGAGAAGAACCATCCCAGCGAACATCACGGCCAAATACTTCATTGCGATTTCTCCTGGGCTTTAGGGATCTTGACCCACGACGCCCGGCAACGGCGGCGCGATGCGAGCATCCGTGGTGGCGAAGTCCTCTCCCAACAACGCCGCCACCGTCGCGGCGACTTGCGATTGTGTGACAGTCACGTCGAATCGGAGGCCAGTTGCCGGTGTGTCGGGCCCCAACACGGCAATCCAAATGAACTCGGAACCGGCCTGCGCGGTACCATGGCTCTTCCAGCCTTCCCGATCATCACCTCGGCCGTGATCGGTCGTGATCACCAACGAAGTCTGGCCGCGATACTCGTCCATTGACTGGAGCTCATCCCATAACAGCTTGATGAACTGATCGGAACGGTATGTCGATTCCAAATAGTGATCGTAGCGGCCATCGTGAGCCCAGTCATCCACCTCGCCCAAGGACACATAGAGCACGCGCGGTCGACGTTGCCGTAGGTACTCCATGGCACCGCGCACGGTAAACGCATCGTAGCGCACCTCCGCCCAATAACGAGGCAAATCGCGAGCCAGCAAATTCCATTGCCTCCGGTCACTCTCCTGGGCAAAGACATCGAGTTCCTGCCAACCCGAGTTGACATAGATGCCACTTCGCTCGGCATGGAGTATGAACGGAAAGACATCCCACGATGTAAACGCTGCGACTTGACCCGCAAAGTCCGGTCGACGATTCAGCCACTCCAGAACCGTCACGTTCGGATTGGGACGCTTGGCATTCGAGTCGATGCGTTCGTCGGCGAAGCCGCTGAGAATCTCGTTGTAACCCGGGTAGGAAAAGTAGCGACCGTTGGTGACGCGCGCGACCGACTGCCGCGACATATCGCCAAACACTTGCCCGCGCTTGGCCACTTCATTCCAGAAAAAGGGCATCAATCGTTCGCGCCGCGCGTCTGGCGTTTCCGCCCAGAATCGCTCGCGGAGGGTCGGCACATCGCGCACCCCGCCGACTTGCCGATCCATCAGCCGCTCGTCCGCGCCCGAGAACAACTCCTGCCAACGCAGTCCATCGATCGTGACGAGCAACACGTTGCTGGTCTGTCGTTCGGCGGCCCCGCCAGCCTGCACGCCCATCACTGTCAACAACAATAACCAACCCAGTTGCCACCGCCATGCACCCATTCGAGTTGATCCTCACACTAACGCGGAACCTATTGTTTTGACTTTGATTGAAACTAGTGTAATCAAACGCTGCTCGTCGTGAGTGGTCGAGACACTCGTCAACAGAAGAGATAGAGCCCCATAACTGCCGCGGCCGATCAGCACGCCGCCAAGGTCAACGCGCCGTGGACCACGACCTCTTCACCCAGCGCGGCGGGAACGATCTTGTAAGCACCGGCCAGCGTGGGGAAAACGTAGCGC
>JBGTHH010001025.1:0-15297 GCA_041746275.1 Pirellulaceae bacterium
AAGCGGAGTTCAAGCAGTTCCGTTTTGCACCCGAGATCTCGCATACGCTACTCGACCAGCAGGAAATCGAGCGATATACCAAACTGATCGACGAACTGCCCCGACTGAGTAGCCTGCGTCCGGAAGACATCCGAGCGTTTGTGAGTAAACCGGACGCTTCGAGCCTGTTGTTGATGCGACAGGCCGACGATTTGGAACGTCGCGCCGAGGAACTTCGCAAGGCAGCCAACGACGTCCGTGTCCAAGGTGTGACCACGGCTCTCATGGAATTGGTAAGCGTCGAGGGAGGTGACTTTGATCTATTACGAGGCGCGCTCCTGATCGCGCAACTCGACGAACCGGATATCGATCTCGACGCGTATCTCGCGCAAGTCGATCAGATGGCCAGCGAGATTCGCGGTCGGTTGGACGAGAACGCGGACGAGCCGGCCAAATTGGCGGCGCTCAACAACTACATGTTTGTCGAGAACGGCTTTCATGGCAGTCGCAACGACGAATACTATCATCGCGCCAACAGTTACATGAATCGCGTGATTGATGATCGCGAAGGGATTCCGGTGACGCTGTCGGTCCTCTACATGGAGTTGGGCCGCCGCTTGGACCTGGATATTCAGGGCGTGGGGTTGCCAGGGCATTTCGTGGTCAAGCACGTTCGTCCTGATGCGGACGACCAACTCGTGGATGTTTTCGAGCGAGGCAAGTTGCTGACACCCGACGAGGCCGCCGCCTTGGTCATGCGACATTCAAGACGAGGCCTGACCCCGGCCGATTTGGCCGCGACGCCGAAACGCCAGATCTTGATTCGCATGATTGGAAACCTTGGTGGGCTGGCCGAGTCGCAAGCGGATGGCGAAGCGCTGTTACGCTATTTGGAAGCGCTGGTCGCGCTCGAACCGCAGTCGGGATCTTATCGACTCCAACGAGCGGGTTTGCGCGCGTTGGGAAATCGCTATGCGGCGGCATTGGACGATGTCGAGTGGCTGCAAGAGCATCAACCGGCAGGAATCGATTTGGAACGCGTCGAGAGTCTCCGTGCCACGCTTCTGGAACGACTAAAGTAGCCGGCTGTATGCATCGAGCACACGAATCGATCGAGGCGACGCGAACTCACCTCGCGCACATTGATCCGGCGCGGACCTTTCCGTTGGTGGTGGTTCTACGATTGTTCGGCACGATTGATATGCTGGCCTGGATCGCCGTTTTCATGCCGGTGACGTGGATTGAGTTCTGCCACGCATGGGCCGGGTTGGGGCCATTCCCCAGTGATCCTGTGACCCACTACTTGGCTCGCTCGGCCTCGACCTTGTATGCGTTGTACGGAGTCCTGTTGATCTACATGTCGTGCGATGTCGTGCGGTATTGGTTGTTGATTCGCTTGTTGGCACGAATCGTGATTCTGTACGGATGCGTTGTGTTGGCGATCGATTGGGTCGTCGGGATGCCTGTCTGGTGGATCGTCCTCGAAGGTCCGGCCTTTGCAACCACTGGCATCACAATGCTCATCTTGCAACGTATCGCCGCCACATCGGATAACCTTCCTCGGTTTTGCGAGTCGCGCCGTTTGGACTAGTTGCTTGCTGTCCAGCAAGCCTAGCTTCAAGGCTTCGATGGACTCGGCATCCCGTGCCTCCTGCCACCCATACCTTGCCGATTATCGCGTCTGAAACTTCACGTCAGTGTGATTCTCAGCAGCACGCGAATCGAATAGGATACTCCGTCATTCGGTGGGATGGATGGAGGCTACTTGCAATGCTCATGAAATAACTTCCTCAAATCCAATGTGACCATCACGTTCCGTCGTGATGACCGCTGGGAAAACGGGGACGTTCTTTCGTGAACGTTGCTTCAGGGACCAGTGGGTGTGCTGCCGGTTGGTCCGAGCCGCTGACTCCACCGAGCTCAGCGACAACCCTGATCAACTGAGGGCACGATGGCAGCGGGCGTGATCGACTCCCAACGAAATCCACGCGTTGGCATGCTTGCCATCATTCGCAAGCGGCGCGCGGTCATTAGCGAAGTGAAGCCGTTCAGCGGTGATCGCGGCGTCCTACACCTAGTTCGTCTCGACTACAAGGACGAGCATCGTCCAGAAACCGAAGAGGTCGTTTGGGAACTGGAGCCCGCCAGGCAACTCCTGGAGCCAAATGAATTGCCGCGTGCTTCCGACGCCCCCATGCCTACCGAGGACTTTGATGCCCTCGTGCGCGCCGCGCGATGGAGCGCGATCCTGCCTTACCTCGATCCCGATGCTGCCGGACCGCTTCAACGTATGCCTGTCTCGTCGCCGTTCCACGGCGCAGTCCAAGTTGAAGACTACCAGATGGTCCCGCTACTCAAGGCGCTCGCGATGCCTCGGATCAACCTGATGGTTGCCGACGACGTGGGTTTGGGAAAGACCATTGAGGCTGGCCTGATCTTAAGCGAGCTTCTTATCCGCAGACGAATTCAGCGCGTCTTGATTCTGACGCCAGCATCTTTGAGGGTTCAGTGGCGCGACGAGTTGTGGTCCAAGTTCTCTCTGCCGTTCGACATGGTCGACCGCGACACAACTCAAAAACTAAAACGTTCGATTGGCATTGATGCGAATCCGTGGCGATCTTGCTCCCGCATCATCTCATCGTATTACTATCTGCGCCAGACCGATGTACTCGAACAGTTCCGTAGCGCCTGTCGCACGCCGGAAGGTTCCCCACGCTTGCCTTGGGATTTGCTGATC
The DNA here is from genome assembly GCA_041746275.1 of Pirellulaceae bacterium. Taxonomy (GTDB): domain Bacteria; phylum Planctomycetota; class Planctomycetia; order Pirellulales; family Pirellulaceae. The sequence goes on from JBGTHH010001025.1 coordinate 2,717, forward strand.
GTGGACGAAGTTCACAATATGATGCCCTCGCCCTTTGGGGATGACAGCGAGCTTTGCAAGACGTTGCGGATGATCGCCCCCTACTTTGAGCATCGATTGTTTCTCACGGCGACGCCTCACAACGGACACACGAGGTGCTTTTCGGGACTGCTAGAACTCCTCGATCCGGTTCGGTTTACCCGCACCGACGAGCTCAAGCCGGCGGAAAAAGATCGAGTCAAACAGGTAGTTGTTCGCCGCCTCAAGCGGGAGATCAACGAGCGTACAATCCCTCCGCGCTTCTGTGTCCGAAATCCCCCGCAGGCAGTTGTGCTGCAATTCACGAAGCCGGAAAAGGCAGTAATTCAGGCATTCGGGGATTTCCGCACCAAGGTGCGGGCCGAGATTGCCGGCGAATCCAAGAAGCGTCGCTTGGCGGGCGCATTCGCTATCGAGATTTTGGGCAAGCGGCTGTTGAGCGGTCCCATAACATTCGCCGAATCATGGCGACGCTGCAAACTCGGACTTCAAGAAGAGGAAGTTGCCGACGAGAGCGACGTGATAGCTGCCCAAAAGAATGTGGCTGAAGAAACGGCCGACGACCGTGAATCCGAGCAACGCCAATCTACCGCTTCAACAGTCATCGGCTCGTGGATGAAGGCCTTCGCCGACGAGCTCGCACCAGAGATCAGCGCCATCGACGACGCGGTTCGTCAGCTCGGAATCGATCTCCAGTCCACGCATGTAACGTCGCAAGACCCTCGTGCCGATGCTCGTTTCGATTCGCTCTGCAAGTTGATCGACCGGCTGTTGCAGCAAGACGGCAAGTGGAAGAGCGACGAGCGGCTGGTCGTTTTTACCGAGTACAAGACCACGCTCGATTACCTACTGCGTCGCTTGCGCGCGAAGTACGCCGGGGGCGAAGAGCGATTCCTTACACTCTTTGGCGGCATGGACGATTCGCAGCGCGAACAGATCAAAGAGCGATTTAATGACCCGGACGCCGAAGTTCGCGTGCTCGTAGCGACGGACGCGGCGTCGGAAGGTCTTAACTTGCAGTCCAGCGCCCGGTACATGCTCCACCACGACTGTCCCTGGAATCCATCGCGCCTAGAGCAGCGCAACGGCCGCCTCGATCGGCACGGCCAGGCACGCGACGTTACGATTCACCACTTCGCGAGCGACGAAGACGCCGATCTCAAGTTCATGAGCTACCTGATCGAGAAGGTGGACAAGATTCGCGAAGATCTCGGTGCCACCGGCGAACTGTTCGACGAAGCCACGCATCGCTGCCTGATCGAGGGCGACGATGTCGAAGCCGTCCAGAAACAGTTGGATCTCCAAATCGCCTCGGTGCAAGGGGCGTCGTCGATGACGGCCGATGATCGCATTGTGCCATCCGAGGAACAGGACGCTGCGGCCGGTTTGGATGCGCTGGCGAAAGAACTTGACCTGGATCACGACGCCCAGCACGCCACGCTCGACGCCGCCATGTCCATTCATGCCGGACGACCGCAGTTGACCGCGCTCGATGCGACGTTGCGTTGCCGCATCATGCAACCTTCACTGGCGGGTTGGAGCGATACCATCGACTTGGCCGTGCGCCGAAATGCTGTCGGCAGCGGCCTCGGTCCCGTACCTTTCCTGGCGTTCTGCGCAGATCCATTTATCGAGCAGATCAGCGGCCGTCCGATCTTTCGTCCGCGCATCGATACGCAGATGATCCACCTCAGCCATCCGCTCATGGGCAAGGCGATCAACTGGCTCACGCGCCGTCGCTTCCCTGGACCGCAGTCGGTGTCGCGTTGGACGGTGCGATTGGGCGACGTGCCGGCCGGCGCGGAAGCAGTCATCGTACTGCACCTGGAAGAACTGGCCGTTAACGAGCTGCGCGAGACATTTCACCACTGGATTCAAACGCTTCAGTTTCCAGTGCTGAAGGGGGACTTAGGGCCGCCGCTTGCCCATACGCCCGCGACAAGCCTGCGCACACCTCCAGTCTCCTACGACAAAAACCAAATCGAACGTGCCAAGGATCTGATCAGCGACCTAGAAACCGACTTGCGAGAAGTGGTCACGAATTCCAAGGCTCAGCTTACTAAGCGGCTCCGCGAACAGCTCGAAGTCGATGGCAAGCAGGCCAAGCAAGAAGAACAAGAACGCTATCAAAGCCGCCAGGGCGAGGTATCGACGCTGATTGCCGAGAATTCCCTCGCAAAGCTCGAGCGGGAAATCGCGGCATTAAAACGCGAACGCCAGCAAGGTCGGCTGTTCGAGAACCAGACGATGCTCGACGAGCTCGACCGATCCCTGGAGATCAAGAAGGAAGAACTCGAACGGCGGCGGGTCCATTATGAAGAGGTGCGGGAACAGCTCGCTCGCGAGCGCGATCGAATCCTGAATCTCCTGTTACCTAAGCGATTCGCATTGCAGGGCGATGCTCAGGTGTTCCCGGTCGCGGTGGAAGTACGGTGGCCGGTGGACGGTGGACGGTGGACAGGGCAGAAAGAAGACGGTGGAATACGATGGCCGTGACCTGTTACGAACAATTGGAATTCTGGCAACAGGCGATGGAATTCGTCACCTTGGTGTATCAGCACACAAAGCAGTTTCCGAAGGAGGAACAGTATGGCCTGACCAGTCAGATTCGCCGCGCGGCGGTTTCTATCCCATCGAATATCGCGGAAGGTCAAGGTCGTCGATCAACCAAGGAATTCCTTAACCATCTTTCGATGGCGCGTGGATCGTTGCTGGAAGTTGAAACTCAAGCCGAACTCGCCAGGCGTTTAACCTATCTTGCGGCAGAACACCATCAGGAGATTCGAAGTCTTTCGCAAACCGTCGGACGTCTGCTCAACGGCCTCATCCGATCCCTTGAACACAAATTGGCTGAATGATGACTCCGATTGACTACCGAACGAACTCCGGCCACCAGCCACCGATCACCGGCTACCGCTCCCCCGGCCACCAGCCACCGAACACTGACCACCGCTTTATCTGGTGGAGCAACCTGCGACACGGCGGCCTGCTGCTCGATACGCCGCGCCTCACGGCGCTCATCCCCACCGACCCGCCCGAACTCAGTTGGTTCAATCAAGATCGGTTGCGGCGTCGTTTGACGCAATTTCAAGACGATCCAGGCGCACATCGCGGCGAGTTCACCGCCTTCGTGTTGGAAGCTATCTGCGGCTTTGCCCGCCCGTTTGGCGAGTGGTATCGCGGCGCGGAAGTGAAGACCCAGTGGTCCCGAAAAGCGATCACCGGCGAATCCGTGCGGCCGCGGCATCTGTGGATTGGGAAGAACGGGGCCACGCTTCCGGTCTTCATCGACGACCAGCATCGCATCGGCGTGGGCAAGGGCCGCCGCGTCATCAGCCAGGTGCTCGGCTGGTTGCGCCACGGAAAAGAGCAGTTGGCGCTGGTCACCAACGGCCAGGAATGGCGATTGGTTTTCGCCGGCCTCGATTACGAAGCCTTCTGCCAGTGGGACGTTGATAGTTGGTTTGCCGAAGGAACCGCCGCGCCCGAGCTGGGTGGTTTCCGCGCACTACTGGCTCCCGACCTCTGGACGCCGCCCAAGGAAGGCGAAGCCTGCCCGCTCTTGGCGGCGGTCAACAACAGCCGCAAAGGCCAGGCCGACCTTTCGCAGATTCTCGGCGAGCGCGTGCGCCAGGCAGCCGAGCTATTGATCCAGGCTCACACACCAGCGTTGAAAGAAATGGTGGTCGGTGGCCGGTGGGAGGTGACCGGAAAAGAAGTGACCGGAAAGGACGTGGCCGGTGGTCAGCTACCGGTGGCCGGAAAACTCATTCAATCACCGACCACAGGCCACGGGCCACCGATCACCGCTCCCGACATCTATCGCGCCGCCGTTCGCATGATCATGCGTTTGGTTGTGGTTCTCTTCGCGGAAAGCCGTGAAGGGTTGCTGGCCCGCGACAACCCGGTCTTCCACAGCGCCTACAGCCTGCAAGGCCTCCGCGAACAACTGGAGCGGATCAGCCATTACAAGCTGGTCAGCGGAGTCGGAGCCTATCCGCGCATTCTTGGACTGCTCCAACTGATCTACCAAGGTTCGAGCCATCCGGCTCTCCCCGTGCCGGCCTATGGCGGAGAGCTGTTCGCTCCGGGACGAGCCGACGATGCCGACGGCATGAAGCGCGCCCTGCACTTGTTCGAGACCGCCACCTTCGGCGAGCACCAGGCGGTCGTCATGACCGATTACCAGGTGCAGCAGATCCTGGACCTGCTCACCCGCACCAAGGTCAAGATCCGGCAGGGCCGTACCAACATGCTCGTGCCCGCGCCGGTTGATTTCTCGACGCTCGACAGCGAGTACATCGGCATCCTCTATGAAGGCCTGCTCGATTTCGAGTTGCGCTGCGCTGTTGAAAACGAGCCGATTGTGTTCCTGGCCGTCGGCAACCAGCCGGCTTTGCCGCTCACGACGCTGCTGGCGATGGACGACCGGGCGATCAAGAACCTGCTCGAAAGGCTTAAAGACACATCATCGGGAGACGATGTGAGCGGTGAGGATGCGGGCGGTGACGAAGAAGCCGGTGGTCAGTGGCCAGTGGCTGGTGACTCGGACGAAGATGACGTGGAAACGAGTGATGATGATTCGCTTAGCGACGAGGATGAAACCAGTGTGATTGAGGATCACTCCTCCGATCACTGGTCACCGGCCACCGACAACCATTCTTCCCTCCGTAAGCGAGCCGAAGAATGGGCCATCCGAGCTTGCCGTGTTGGCAACCTGGTCGCCCGCCCGCGTGGCCGATCGACGCCCGAAACCCAGATGCAGTACGAGCGAGCGCTGGCCAGCAAAGCCCGCCAACTTGTCGTCAAAGTTGTGCTGCCCGGCGAATGGTATCTCGTCCGCTGGGGCGGCACGCGCAAAGGCTCCGGCACGTTCTACACCCGGCCGCAATTGGCGATCCCCACGGTTCATCGCACGCTCCGGCCACTGGCTTACGATCCGCCTGCCGGCGCGGACGGCCAGTCCGATACAAATGCCGCGGCGGAGTCTTGGAAGCCCAAGAAGCCGGAAGATATCTTGCGACTCAAGGTCTGCGATCCAGCCTGCGGTTCCGGGTCGTTTCCACTCTCGGCACTCCGTTTTCTTACGAATGCCCTCTACGAATCGTTGGTTGTTCACGGCCGCATCCGCGACCACGGTGGCCGAGCGGTGCTCGACTTGATTTATGAAAATGACGAAGAAGAAGTGGTCGGTGGTCAGTGTCCGGTGTATGGAGTGGAAGAAGAAAGGTCGGTCGGACTATCGGACATCGCAGATGTCGATCCCACGAAACGCTTCTCTGCTCCCTCCGGCCACCGACCACCAGCCACCAACCACCTTCTCTCCAGCGAGGCGCTTCCTTGTCGGCCCGAGGACGACGAGTTCGAACCGCGGACCCGTGCAATCTTGCGCCGCTATGTCGTCGAGCGCTGCATCTACGGCGTCGATCTCGATCCGTTGGCGGTCGAGCTCTGTCGGCTGTCGCTGTGGATCGAAACGATGGACCGCTCGCTGCCACTCACCTTCCTCAACCACAAGATCAAATGCGGCAACAGCTTGGTGGGAGCCTGGTTCGATCAGTTCCTCCACTACCCGGCAATGGCCTGGGAGCGTGAAGGGGGCGACAAGAACCACTCCAACGGCGTCCACTTTCCCAAGGAAGCCTGGACCAAAGCGATCAAGGCGTTCAAGGCCCGCGTAAAGCCCGACCTGATCACGTTTATCGACGGCGGACGCCTGAGCTTTTACGTTGATCTGATGACGGTCAGCCGTGGGCATGATGCCGCTGAGGCCGCGCTAACCGAAATTCACAATCTTGGAATTACGCAAGTCAACGAACGAGCAATACGGTACGAAGCTTTGGAGGCGAGCTCTGAGTTCCAGCAGCTTAAGTTTGCTTTCGACCTGTGGTGCGCGCTCTGGTTCTGGCCCGCGGATCAGCTCGAACATGCGCCGCTACCGACAGAGTTCGCCGCAGGCGAGATCGACGACAAGGGCCGCGAAATTGTCTGCGAGGTCGCGGCTAGGCAGCGGTTCTTTCATTGGGAATTGGAATTCCCTGATGTCTTTAGCCAGTCGTCGCACGGGTTCGACGCCTGTCTTGGCAACCCACCGTGGGAGACACTCCAGCCAAACAGCAAGGAGTTCTTCTCCGCCATCGATCCGCTTTATCGCAGCTACGGCAAACAGGAAGCCATTGGAAAGCAGAAGAAGTTTTTTCAGGGCGACGAAGCGACCGAACGCCGTTGGCTGGAGTATGCCGCCAATTTCAAGGCGATGAGCAACTGGGTCAAACACGCCGGCTTTCCCTTCGGCGACCGCATCACCGTCAACAGCCAAGGAAAAGAGTCTCACGACTTCCCTCTCGGCGACCGCGGGCGCAGCAGCTACGCCACCAGCGAGCGCCGCCATGCGCGCTGGAAGCAGAAGCGCGAAGAGTCTTCGGGTTATGTCGATGCCGACCACGCCTTCCGCCATCAAGGCTCGGCCGACATCAACCTCTACAAGCTTTTCTTGGAACAAGCCCATGCGTTGCTCCGAACACCAACCACGGACCACCGACCACCCGCCCGACTCGGCCTGATCGTTCCCTCGGGCTTGTATAGCGACTTCGGCACCGGCGACTTGCGGCGGTTATTCGTCGACCACTGCCGTTGGGAATGGCTGTTTGGCTTCGAAAACCGTGATGGGATCTTCGACATCCACCGCTCGTTCAAGTTCAACCCCATCATCGTCGCCAAGGGAGGTCAGACGCAGGCGATCCGCACGGCCTTCATGCGCCGCAGCCTAGCCGACTGGGAGCAGGGAGAGCAATTCGCCACGGAGTATACTCGCGAGCAAGTGGTGCAGTTCAGCCCTAACAGCCGCGCGATCTTGGAGATTCAATCGCAGCGCGACCTGGAGGTGCTAACGAAGATCTACGCCAACAGTGTGCTCTTGGGCGACCAAAGCGAGCGGGGCTGGGGTATCAAGTATGCCACCGAGTTCCACATGACTAACGACTCGAAGCTTTTTCCACCGCGGCCGAAGTGGGAGGAGTGGGGCTATCGGCCCGACGAGTACAGCCGTTGGATTAAGGGCCCCTGGCAGCCGATTGAAGTGCTTTACGCCGAATTGGGCGTCGCGTCTTCCGCCGACGGCGAGCGCCGCTGCGCCCAGCCACCGTACGATCGGCTCCCGATTCCACGTGCTGACCTTCCCGGAGGCATCATTCTTTCGCGCGAAGCCACGCACTTCATTCGCGAAGAGGACATCGACACTGACGTTGTAACTGACAGGGACGGACGACCGATTACAGACGATGAGGATGAACCCATTACCGGCGCAACAATCGCGCTTCCGGTGTATCAGGGCATAATGGCTAATCTCGTTGAGCACAATTGTGCTGCGTGGGAGTCAGGTACGGGATTGCTGGCAAAATGGAAGCCCGTTGACGAACACTCAATGGTTTTTAGCCCGCAGTATCTCATTCGATCTGTGATTTGTCCCGGCGGCTGTAGCGCGAGCAGCGGCCTTCGATTCGCATTTCGCGACATTGCGAGAAGCACCGACCAACGGTCGATGATTGGATCGTTAATCGCACGTTTTCCCGCAGGTAACACACTGCCGGTACTTCGACCAAATGAGTCGCCGCTCGCAATGACGGCATCAATCGTTTCATCGACGTACGACTGGGCGGTTCGCGAACGACTCGCTGCCACGCACCTCAACTTTTTCGTCATCGCAGAAACACCACTACTTCCGCCTTCCAGCGGCGTGCAGTTGGAAGCCGAAGCGGTGATCGCATCGCTGACACTGAACTCGCAGATATTCGCGTCCGACTGGTTGCGTCGCATCGTGAAGAACGCACCGTCGCAGACGCGCGGATGGCGGCATCTTTGGGCGCGGTCAGTTCACGAACGGCTTCGATTACGATGCGTAGTCGAAGCGTTAGCCGCCGCACGGTATGGAGTCTCTGCGGACGACTTCGCGTTTATGCTTCGGGGCTGCGATTGGCCGCAGGAGCTTTCAGAGTCCAAGGTCTTCACGAACACCCTCGACCAAAAGGGCTTCTGGCGCGTGGACAAAGACAAGCCGCCGGAGCAGCGATTGACGGTGTTGTCGCTGGTGGCGTTTGACGATTTGCTGCAGCAGATCGCGTCGAGCGGCGGCGACGTGGAGCGGGGGATCGAGTCGTTCTGCTCGCAGAACGATGGCGAAGGCTGGATGCTGCCCGAAACGCTGTGCCTAGCCGACTACGGGCTGGGACACGACGACCGCGCCCTCGAGCATCAGCCGGTTCGCGAATGCTTCGGCTCCCGCTTCTACGACTGGCAACTCGGCCAATCGGCCGAAGAATCCTGGCGAGAATGCCACCTCCACGCCCGCAACCTGCTCGGCGCTGAGGGTTATCAGGCTTTGCTCGACGAGATCGCCGGCAAACCGGTGGCCGGTGGACCGTTGCCGGTGGCCGACGAAAAGGCAATTCGCACAAAGAAAAATGGTCAGGGCAAACTGTTTGAAACCGAGTATCTTCCGCTGTTCGACACAAAGTGAACACGACGAGGCGATGATGGAGCCAAGCTTTAAACTGACTTCGCTGTTGGCAGTGCTCCTTCCGTTAGCGTTGGCGGGATCCTTTCTGGAGGCTCAGGAGCCAAGCGAGACAAGTGCAACCGTTGAACAATGGCAAATCGATGGTGCATTGGCGGCGATTGAGGACAGTTATGCGGAAGTGCGTGCCTCTGGGCTTTCGAAGCTAGTCGACCTTCGGCCAAATCCCAACGCGGCGTTGGCGCAACGCATCTTTCAAATCCTTGATACCGGCAAACCGGACGAGATTGCCCGTTACGCTGCGGTTAAGCTACTGGGGATTGTCGGCGGCCAAGGCGACCAAGCGTTGTTTCGCAGGATCATGGCGGATGATAGCGAGGAATTCCTAACAAAGTCCATGGCCAGCGAGGCGCTGGTGGAACTCACTCGACGCGTCGGGGGAAAAGAGGGTATCGAATCCCTCATTAAGGAATTCCCCATGGATCCAGAAATTCAACCAGCCGCTGCGGCGGCTTATGTGTCGTTCTCAACAGTCGGTGGCTTGCCCGCAGTCTTGCAACTCTTACCTAGTAGTAATTTCTACATCGAGTTCGAGGTAGCTAAGGCCATCCCCATAGTTGCCAAGCAGTCGGATCTCGCGACGCTTCGGAAACTTACTCAACGTCGTGATGTGAGTACCGCCAGAAACGCCTTACTGGCTCGCGCACGCCTCGAAGACGACAGCCTTTTGCCTGATGCCCGGAAGATTGCGGACGACCAGTTCGCCAAGACAGACGACCCATTGCTGCTTGCAACTTCGCTTTCAGTTCTTGGTGAACGTGGTGACGAGACTGATCTGTCGCGGTTTCGAAGCGGACTAAAACACGCAGACTCGCAAGTCCGACGACGTTCAGCGTATGCTATTGGGTTACGTGGTGGTCCAACGGACATAGCCGACGTGCGAGCATTCCTGGATGACGAAGATGACGACGACCTTGAAGATACGGCAGCCGAAGCAATTGTCGCCATCGCCGCTCGGCAAGATGAAGCGACACTCCTTGACTTGATTCGCGACGACAATTTTCGCATCCAACGATCCACCAGTCGAGTATTCGCCGAGACTCTGCGACAGGATCGCCAACGCGCCCGAGCGGAGCTGAAAGAGAGCAATCAGTACCGTGTCGCTGCGGCGGCGATGGCACTGGGCGATGTTGGGAATCAGGAAGATGTTGCCTTGATGCTGTCTCGTCTGTCGGAAGTCCGGGGCGGCATTCAAGACATTCAAATCATATTGTCCATCGAACAATCGTTGGAGAAGCTGCGACCACACAACATCGGCGGCGTACTTGCCGTAGCTTATGTAATGTCGGACAGAATTCAAGAAGCACGCTGGATCGCACACTATGCCGGCGGGGGCGATCCAGAAAAGGAGATTCTGTGTGCCTACCTTGGACGTCCAAAGACTGAGCCTAAGTTGCCGACGACCAAGGACGAGGCAGTGCTTGTTTTGGAGGTGCTGAGTGAGTGCTGGGATCTAAATGACTCGGCCGGGATCAGAGAAGATATTGCGAAATGGACGACCCGGATCATTGCGAACTTTGCCGCACAGTGGACGTCACAGGATGTCGAATTGCTCACCAACCACAAGGGTCGGCTAGAAAATGACTCGCGTGTCACAAATTTCGTTCCCCAAATCGATAAAATCCTTGCACCGCTACGCATTGAACCATCGCCGCACGTACGATCGGTAATCGCACTTCTTGTTGTCACTTTTCTTGCGGGGGTGCTATTCGTAGTGCGACCGGGCAGACTTGATATCGAACGCTGGTTGCCGCTTGCGGGATATGCCGGTGGTGGGATTGCCACGTTCCTTTTGAACACGGCCGCACAGCTTCAATTGAATGTTGCGCTATTTGTTGGGCTGTTGATCGTCGAGGTCGCTGTGGATTGTGGCTATGCGCTGCTATCGGCACGTTTTCTACGCGTCGTTGCCGGTGTGGAACCGTTTCGCGCCGTTGTGATTCCGATTGCTCTCCGATTCTCTCGGCGGTCAGTGTTTGCGGACTATGTGCGAGCAGTCCGGAACCGTTTAGATGCGGAACGCGAGGCGTCACAGCACGAGACCTACATGGCGATACCCGCAACGAGGATTGTGCCCGGCTTGGATGTTCCCGAGTTTGACGCAATGCCGGCGGATACCGCGTGCGACTCGGTCACAGGCATTGCGGGCGAAGCGTCGCACGTCTTAATTCGGGCGGAAGGCGGGCGTGGAAAGTCGGCCTTACTTCGGCAGATTGTGTCTTTGGCTCTGAATCGCTTTGATGCGAACCCGAACGTTCCTCTTCCGATCATTCTGGAACGCAGCACGACAAATATTCTCACAGACGCTGAGCGCTCGTTGCAGAACCACTGTCTTTCGGTCGAGTCGTTTCACCGAGAGTTGAGCGACGGTAGATTCTTCTTGGTGGTCGATGGAATGTCCGAGTCCAGTATCGGCCTCGAACACCTTCGAGACCACATGCATTCGAGGTTTGGCCGCTCCCCGATGTTGATATCCAGTCGCCCGTGGAACGAGCTTCGCTTACTCTTGCAGTCCACCGCACGATGGTGCCTTCTGCAGCCTCATCGATTGACTGACGAAAACGTAGATGCGTTTGCAGACAACTATAATAAGCCGACGTTACAGGAACCGTTGCGTTCTGTTTGTCGAGACCGATACGGCACTTATCAGCCAAATCTTGTTCGCTTTGCCTTGACCGTTGAAGACGCGCGAGTTCATAGTATCGCTGACTTGTATGAACGAGTGTTCCAGCAACTTTTTGTGGCAAAGGGAATTGATCACATCGGGCGCCTGGAGCAAGCGCTGACGCTCTGTCGGGAAACGTATTGGAGAAATGGAATCAGAACCCTCAATAATCCGAGGGACGATGCGTCGATCGAGGACCAACTATTACGTGCGGGCGTACTGGTACCTGCGGACGACCGCGATCCACCGAGAGAACTACGATTTGTTCATGACTCGATGCAAAGCTACCTCTCGGCCAAGGCGCTATCGCAAGATGAAGACCGATATGAGCAACTCTTTCGGGCTGCGACTGCTCCAGAATTTTCCAGAACAGCTTCGGATTTGACCACGTCAGGTATGTCAGAGCTATTCGAGATGTGCCTCGAAACCTACCGGCCGTTAGCCGAACTTCGAGATATGCTGGAAGCACGAATCCTGGCGTGGCGCGACGAGTATGCCGAGGATATCCGCAAGAGAGATGTTGTGCGATCCGTACCAGAAGTGTTTCGCGAGGAGTTGCTCAGAGTCAGGAATTCTGAACGCGTGATCACTCGTGCCGTCGAACTATGTGCGACTGCTGATAACAACAGCCAGGCAGTCGTCAATCTGGGTTATTTGTATTCAGAAATGGCGAAACTTGTTTATGGGTTGCAATAGCCAAAATGAAGCGGCCCGCGAGCGTTTCAGCCACCGCTTCTACGGCTGGCAACTTGCACATAAGACTGAAGAATCATGACGCGAATGCCACCTTTACCCTCGCAGCTTCCTAGGACTTGAAGGCTATCAGGCACACGACGAACTCGAAGCCCGAGCACCACTGCCCCCAAAGTCATCCAAAGACGCACAACCAAAAGGCGGCCAACAGAAATTGTTAGGAGCCGACAGCTTGCCACTGTTTGATAACATTTAAAAGGAGCAGACCATGCGCAATTTGCCTCTTGCAATTGTTTTCTTGGTATCGATCCCAGCCTGGGCCGATACGGTGCAACTGAGCAGATCGACCTACCACGGACAAGACGTCACCGTGGAAGACAAGGGCGATCATTATTTGCTCCATTGCAATGTGTACCTGAAACTCGACCAACCGTTGGAAGATGGTGCCCTGCGATTCCTGCATGTCTCGGCGGCGTTCAGCCGGGATGACGCATTGTCGGATGTTTCGCGTGACAAGCGTAGCGTTCGGATCAAACAGCAAGAAGAGCTGTGGAGCTTTTACTTCCGCGTGCCGAAGTTCACGACCAACCAGGCATCGACACTTTATGCGGTGGTCGCCAGCGTCGATGGAGT
>JBGTHH010001026.1:0-6006 GCA_041746275.1 Pirellulaceae bacterium
GCGGCAAGACCAGCTTCCTGAGCAGCCTGAATCGGCTGACCGATTTGATTCCCGGTTGTCGGGTCGACGGACGAATCGCCATTGGCGAGATCGATGTGCGCGCTCCCAACACCGATGTGGTGGCGCTGCGACGGCGCGTGGGGATGATCTTTCAGAAGCCCAATCCGTTTCCCTTTTCGGTGCGTCGCAACTTGGAAATGCCGCTCAAGGAGCACGGGGTTAGCAGCCGTCGCGAACGCGCGGAGATCATGGAGTCGGTGCTGCGAGATGTCGGGTTGTGGGACGAAGTGAAAGATCGTTTGGAGTCACCGGCACAAGCCTTATCGGGCGGGCAGCAGCAACGGCTCTGCATCGCCCGCGCGCTCGCTTTGCGTCCCGAAGTCCTGCTGTTGGACGAGCCCTGCAGCGCGCTCGATCCGCTATCGAGCGAAGTGATCGAAGGGTTGATGACCGGCTTTCGTGGTCGATACACCGTCGTGGTGGTGACTCATAATCTGCATCAAGCGCGTCGCATCGCTGATTACGCCGCCTTCTTTTGGACCACTAACGGCACGGGCTGCTTGATCGAACAGGGAACCAGCCAACACATCTTCGACTCGCCCCAAGAGCCGCTGACCGTGGCCTACGTCACGGGCAAGACGGGCTGATCGCTCCCATCGTGTCAGATCAAGCCAAACAATCGGCTGGCATTCGTATAAAACACGTCTTCGACTTGCGTGTCGGTCAATCGCGTGGAGTGAGCGGCGATCTTGAGCGCTCGGAGCGACTCGTGGCCGACGAGCGCGAGTTCCAACTTGGCGTACGGAACGTCCAATTGTGTGTTATCCGACGAGATCCACAGGAAGCTATCTCCCAACGCGACGCAACGACCGCGCATCTGCGAGACGGGGAAGTCGGAGCCATACAGTAATCGCTCGTGACCTAGCGTGTTGATGATCGCTTCCATGGCTCCGCAATCGGTGACGGCTGACGTGTCAAACCAGACGTTATCGAGCCCTCGTAAGGAGTCGATGCCCAGAATCGTGTGATGCGAATTAAACCCCCGCGCGGCATGAGCCAGGATCAATCGCATTCGCGGATATCGCTCGCAGTAACGTCGGATCGTCTCTTGGTTGCCCACGTCCGCCAAGGCACGCGACCGGACGATATGCAGTGTGATGGACAAGCCCTCTTCGTGGGCCACACGCACCTGCGACTCGGGCAAAAAGTCCTCGATGCGCGAATCGAATGTGGGTTGGTGCGCGGAGTAGACGTGGTAGCACTTGAGACCGACGAAATTGTGGTTGCGCACCGACTCGCGAATGAATTCCGGATCGTCTTGAGGAGTCACCAGCATTTGACCGCGTGAACCGGGTCGATCCACTAACTCGGCTTGAAGAAACGCATTAGCCGCGACGACATCGACTTGCGGATGGGGATAGGGAAAGAACAGGCCCTCGGTTTGCCGCCTCGGCGTGATGGCCTCGATCGCATGGTCAAAGGCCTCGCTTCCCGCTATGGCTGGCCCCGTCTGGACTAGTCTGGGTGCCGTTCCGGGAGCGAAGTGGTCGGCACGATACCAGTGCGCGTGCGCGTCGAAAATATTAGGGGGAACGAAGCTATCGAGCTCCCGATCGAATAATTCACGATCAGAATCCGTCACGGTCCAATCCTTCATACGAGCGACTCCTTGTCGAAATGTACGCGAGCCCAATGCACACTCATGCAATCCGGAGTGCCGGCATACCAAGCCAACAACAGGTGTTCCGGATCCAAGGGCTGGATCGCCGGATGCCCAAAGCTCCACTTGCCCATGTCTTCCCAGTACTGCTTGAAGTCGATGTTCTCGCGACCTTGCGTGACGGCGGCACGCTCATCATGCGTGTGAACGATCAACCTTTGCTCGGTGGGCCAAGTCTTCCCCAGATCGCTTGAATGCCACAGGGTCATCGTGCCCGGATGGCCGCGATCGACCACAAACGCCGCGAGACGTCGTTCCGCGATTCTCACCGGCGCGGCGATTTGTCCGGGAAGTGACGTGGCTTGGACCGTTGGCCCGACGACCTGATCGCCCTCCAACTTGGCATGACGCTGATGCACAGTCAAATCCTGCTTCGCCGCGAGATCGTGCGTCCAGAACAACGCTGTGAACTCGCCGGGCCGTGGTCCCGCACACCAGCGTTGATCCCAATAGTAAACCTCGTGCGACGGATGTTGAGCGACCAATATCGGCGCTGAGAACGTTTCACCGGCGTCGCGCGAAACCAGCACCCAAGCGGCATGGCGGCCGGGGCGCGGATCATCAAATTCCTTGAAGCTCTCGAAGGGAAACGCCAACGTGCCATCCGACCCACGCACCAGCGGCCCCGTCAGCGCGCAGCCCCGCAAGTCGCCGGTCGATAGCTCACGCCAATCCGACCAAGTCGCCCCGTCGTCTCGAGACACGGACAGTAATTGTTTTGACTTGAGAATACCTTCGGTCACGGGATCGAACAGCGGTCGCTCGGGATCACTACGATCGAACCACGTCGCGAGCATCAGCAATCGCCCGGGTGCCGCTTCGATCAGTTCCGCGGCACCTATGGAACCCGGGACGCCTGTCACTTCGGTCGCCAAGGTTGCGGAGAGCGGTTGCCATGTGCGACCATCGTCCAACGAGCGACACAGCCGGACGGTGCTGGTCGGTGCATGTTTCGCCGGACCATTTTGAAAACCGCACAAGAACACTCCCGACCGCAAGCGGCAGAGCGAGGTGAAGAACGCAATCCGACGCTCGACAGGTGCCTGCCGTGCGTCGAAGATGTAGCCTTGTTCTTCCAATGTAAACATGATGTCGCGGCTTTCGTCGTGTTTATCGAACTAGTCGGCGAAACGAATCTTGTTGCACATCACACTCCAGTCGCTGGGCCACCGTCTGGCTCTCGAGACTATCCCGGATGATCGTAAAGGTCTCGCGCGCGGCCGCGATGGTCTGCTCAAGTTCCGCTTCACCCTGTGCGGCATTGAGATAAAACGCCGCAAAGCCGTGGCAGCCCCGCTTGGCCATCTCCTGGATATACAAGGTCGTGACTTGGCTGTTGAGCAGCGGATCGGCGAGCCCGAATCGCAAAGCGGGATGCACGTCGACTCCCTGGCAGCACGCGCCGAGTCCCGTCTCTTGACCAACTTGGTTCAGGCGACGTTTCAGTTCGGTTCCGAATCGCCACAATTGGCTCGGCACATCGCGTCGGCGGACCTCGCGCAAGGTCGTCAACGCGGCCCGGAGCCCGATCGTGTCGCTCCAATAAGTGCTGGAAATGAACATCCGCGCGGCGGGCTCCATGACTGCACGCGTGCCGACCACCGCAGCCATGGGATAGCCATTTGACAGGGACTTGGCAAACACCGCCATGTCGGGCGTGACGCCCAGATAACCCTGTGCGCCGCCGGTGCCATAGCGCAAGCCCGCCGAGACTTCATCCAGAATGAAGACGGCTTGATGGTCGCGCGCGAGCTGCGCGACACCGGCCAAATAGCCATCGGGAGGCAGTTCGGAGCGGAGCGGCTCCATGATGACGGCCGCGACTTCACCGCGGTGTCGGTCTAGCAGTGTACCCAAGGCATCCAGATCGCCGTAGGCAAAGGGCACTGCGGTGCCCGCCAACACACGCGGCACACCGATCGGTTCGATGCCTGAAAACAGATGCGTATTCAGACTCGCTTCTTCCGTGAGATTCGCGGCCAGATACCAATCGTGCCAACCGTGATAGCCGCAGAAGAGCACTTTGTCGCGACCCGTGACGCCGCGCGCGATGCGGACGGCGATCGCACAGGCCTCACCGCCACACTTGGCATACCGCACCATCTCGGCACACGGGATCGCTTGGCACAACTCGTCCGCCAATTCAATTTCGAGCTCGTGATTGATCGCGTAGATCGTCCCCAACGCGATCTGTTGACGCACCGCTTCGTCCACGATGGGGTCAGCGTAGCCCAGGATGATCGATCCAATGCCGCTGACCCAATCAATGTACTCAAAGCCATCGACATCCCAGAATCGAGCTCCCGCGGCGCGTGCCGCATAAGCTGGCGAAACACCATAGGCCAGCCGGTTGGGACGGCGGCTGATGAGCTGTGTCGCGCCGGGAATCCGTTGCAACGCGCGCTCGTAGAGCTCCATCGACCGCGGAACGCGCGTGGTATTAGGCGTGGCGGTCATAGGAATTCCTTCTGAGAGATGAGAGTGGAAGTCACGTGGGGAGCTAACTCGGGAGGCCTAATTCCTGATGCTGCCGAGCGGCGGCTTGTTTGTATTGGGCAAAGGCGGTTTCATCGCGGCGACACGAGTGGGCTTGGAACACCATGGCGAAACTGCGCCGGTGGCGTGTGCTTGAACGATTGGCATCGGCGCGATGAATCGTATTGCCATGATGGATCAACAGATCGCCGGGTTGAACATGCATCGCGACTTCGCGCGCGCGATCTTCGTCGGAATAATCGGAAATCCCTTGCGAGAAGCCAAGCGTTCGCGTCCGCTGGTGAGGTCGGATGCCCAGTCGATGGGAACCCGGAATATAGCGCAGACAACCGTTCTCGTCGTCCACAACATCCAATGCCAGCCACATGGTCAGAACTTGAGGAGGTGCTAGACAAAAGTAGTAATTGTCTTGATGCGGTGGCGTCTCGTGATGCGTTCCGGGAGGTTTGTTAAACCATTCCGCTCCATGTGGCTCCGCGACTTCGCCCAACAAGGTTTCGGCTAACGTCCGCCAACGCGAGTTGGTCCGGTATTCGGCGAAGTACGGATCTTGTTCGAGTCGCTGCATTTGTTTCAGCGTTTCGGGACGCGATGGATCATCGTAAAAGGCGTCGCTCGCCGGGACGTGTGGCACAACGTCCTGGATGTACCTAACGAGATGCCGTTGCAATTGTTCTAGTTCGTCCGACGGCAGAAACTCGCGCACGACCAGAAAACCCTCGTTCTCGTACTTCAATTTCAATGGGGAGCCATTCATATGCTTAACCTGTTATCAAGGAGCTTGGGGCCACAAGGCGGGAGTGATGAGCGTTTCGGGTAGTTCGGGAATGGCCTCGTCAATAGCCGCCAATATATCCGCCAACAGCGGTCCTCGGTCGAACATGGACAAGTTGTCGTGTACTTGAGCGACCGTCTCGACACCCGTCAATACACAGGTCACGCCGGACTGCGACAGCATGTAGCGTAACGCCAATTCGGCCAGCGTCAGTCCGGCCCGTTCGGCGATACTCGCCAAACGCCTCCGCCACGGCACGATGTCGCCAAGTGTCGCGGGGATCATCGCCTCGGGCATCACCAGTAAACCTTGCAGGTAGACGCTACGAATGAACAGGGCCACGCCCCGTGACGCCGCTGTGCTGAAGAGTCCACTCCGCTGATGTCGCCGATCGACCAAATTGGCCGGGACCTGCAAAGCCGCCATGTTCCCGAGATTGGCAAAATCGATGGCGGGACCCGGTCGGTTATCGCACGAAACGCCGAACGCTTGGAGCCAGCCTCGTTCGCGGAGTCGAGCGAGCGCCGGCCAATGCGCGGCATCCGCTTCGCGATGAAACAAGACGAGGGGAAGACAGTCGAGGCGAAGGCGGCGGCGCGATTCCGCGACCGACTGTTCGATCGCGGTCGCTGCCAACGCCGAGTCCTTCAGTTCTTCTGCGGTAAGGGGTCGGACTTTGGTCACCACCATCACCTTGTCGATGCAGCCGAGGTCACTCAGGGCCTGGCCCAACACTTCCTCGCTGCTGCCATAAGCCGCCGCCGTATCGAAGCAATTGACGCCTCCCTCGACAGCCGCCGCCACAATCGCCAAGACGTCTCGATAGCTTGGCTGACCGATCCGATTGGCGACTCCATACGGCATGCCAAACTGGACGGTGCCCAGCATCATGCGTGAGAGTCGAGCGTTATTCCAAGTTGAGTCAATCACGACGTTCGGATTCGACGGCGGAGGTGGATTGTCCGAGGCGCACTTTCGCCATGTAAATGCTGGTCTTGCCTTCGTGCGACGAATA
>JBGTHH010001027.1:0-10188 GCA_041746275.1 Pirellulaceae bacterium
ATTTGGCCAAGATGGACGCGCTGGCCGACAAAGGAGTCGGTATCGTCTGCCTGCATTACGGAGTTGAGATTCCCGCCGGCGAGCCAGGGGATCACTTCCTGAAGTGGATTGGTGGCTACTTCGAGGCGAACTGGTCGGTCAATCCACATTGGACCGCTAAATTCTCCCAACTTCCCGAACATCCGATCACACGCGGCGTGCAACCTTTCGAGATTCATGACGAGTGGTACTACCACATGCGGTTTCGACCCGACATGGCGGGCGTGACGCCGATCTTGACCGATACACCCGGCCCCGAGACGCTCACTCGGCCCGATGGACCTCACAGCGGCAATCCTCACGTGCGCGCGGCGGTGCTGGAACGAAAAGAACCGCAACACGTGGCTTGGGCGGCCGAGCGGCCCGATGGCGGACGTGGCTTTGGGTTCACTGGCGGTCATGACCATTGGAATTGGGGTGATCCGAATTTCCGTAAGCTCGTCCTGAACGCCATCGCGTGGTGTGCGCAGGTCGAAGTGCCATCCAATGGGGTTAGCGATAAACCGGTGACGTTGGAGCAATTGGAAGCGAATCAAGACTTCGAACCACGCGAAGGCTTTAATCGCGAGGACGTTCGCAAGCGTTTGAAGCTCTCCGCCACCAAGTCAATCTCCAAGCCACGGCCAGTCACGACTAACCACGCCAAGCCGATCTTTTCAAGTCCCGTCGTTACGCCGCAAACTCCCAATCATGCGGTAGCCATCGATGCCGACATCAGCTCGGCCAAGCAGTTGTTTTTAGTTGTGACCGATGGTGGGAACGGTTTTTCGTGCGATTGGGCGGATTGGGCCGAGCCACGGTTGGTGGGGCCCAGCGGCGAATTGAAGCTCACGGAGCTGAAATGGAAGTCCGCGTCGAGTGGTTTTGGCGAAGTTCGCATCGGCAAGAATACTGGTGGCGGTGAACTGCGTATCGCCGGCAAGTCGGTCGAGTATGGCATTGGCACACACGCCAATTCGGTCATCGCCTACGACCTCCCCGCCGGCTACACGCGTTTCCAAGCTCGAGGCGGACTCGATAACGGCGGAACCGATCAAGGTAATTGTGGGTCCAGCAGTAGTGTGCAGTTCCTGGTCTTCACACAACCGCCCGCCAACGTCTTCACGGGTGCCTCGGCCCCAGCCAGTCGCGACGCGGCGGATGCCGTCGACCAATTGCAAGTTCACGAGCAGCTTCAGGTCAGCCTGTTCGCCGCCGAGCCGATGATGTTGAACCCCACGAATATCGATATCGACCACTTGGGCCGCGTCTGGGTTTGCGAAGTCGTCAACTATCGCAGCTTTCGGAACCAGGACATCATCGGCGACAAGCGACCGGCGGGCGATCGCATCCTGATCCTGGAAGACACGGATGGGGACGGAGCCGCCGACAAGTCGACCACGTTTTATCAAGGAGCCGACATCGATTCGGCACATGGCATCTGCGTCCTGCCCACTCCTTCGGGAAAGGGCACGCGCGCTTTGGTGTCGGCCAAGGACAGCGTCTTCTACTTGATTGACGACGATGGAGACTTAAAGGCCGATCGCAAGGAATTGTTGTTCACCGGGATCGATGGCGTCGAGCACGATCATGGGATTCATGCGGTGGTCTTCGGTCCCGACGGCAAGCTGTACTTCAACTTCGGCAATTCGGGCCGCCGCATCAAGGATCGCCAGGGTCAGCCGATCATCGACATGGCGGGCAACGAAGTCAACGACAGTCGTCGGCCGTATCAGGAAGGCATGGTCTTTCGTTGCAATCTGGATGGCAGTGAGTTCGAGACGCTCGGGTGGAACTTCCGCAACAATTGGGAAGTCGCCGTCGATTCGTTCGGCACTCTATGGCAGTCCGACAACGATGATGATGGTAATCGCGGCACGCGCATCAACTTCGTCATGGAGTTCGGGAATTACGGCTACAAGGACGAGTTCACGGGCGCGGGCTGGAAGGAGCCCCGCACCAACCTAGAAGCCGAGATCCCGTTACAGCATTGGCATCTCAACGATCCCGGTGTGGTGCCCAACTTGGTTCAAACCGGTGCCGGTTCGCCCACGGGGATTTGTGTCTATGAAGGGGATCTGCTACCGGAATTGTTTCGAGGCCAGATGTTGCACTGCGACGCCGGACCGAACGTCGTCCGCGCTTACCCGGCACAAGCGGATGGCGCGGGATACTCGGCGGAGATCGTGACCGTGATCGATGGTTCCGCTGACAAATGGTTTCGGCCGTCCGATGTCTGCGTGGCTCCCGATGGTTCCGTGCTGGTGGCCGATTGGTACGATCCAGGGGTGGGTGGTCATCGGATGGAAGACATTGATCGCGGGCGATTGTTCCGGATCACACCTATGGGACACGACGGCTCCTACAAGACTGAGAAGTCAGATTTTTCCAGCGTATCAGGTGCGCTGCGGGCGTTGGCGAGTCCCAACTTGGCGACCCGCTACGTCGCTTGGACCGTCTTGCATGACATGGGTTCACAAGCCGAAGCCGAACTGGTCCAAGTCGCGAACGAAGCGCCCACGCGTCAACAGCGCGCACGGGCTCTGTGGTTACTCGGCAAGCTCGAAGGACGCGGCGCGCACTACGTCGACGTCGCGACTCGCGATGCGGATGTCGATATCCGGATTCTGGGCGTGCGATTGGCTCGTCAATTGAAATTGGATTTGATTCCCCTAGCGATCAAATTGGCGAGCGACCCGTCACCGCAGGTGCGCCGCGAGGTTGCCATTGCCCTGCGTCATCTCAAGTCCGAACAAATGCCGGAAGTGTGGGCCACGTTGGCAGCACAACACGATGGCGAAGATCGTTGGTATCTGGAGGCGCTGGGCATCTCGGCCGACAAGCAATGGGACGCGTGTCTCGCCGCGTGGCTGAAACGAGTTGGTGACAACTGGAACACGCCAGCCGGTCGCGACATCATCTGGCGCAGCCGCTCCCAGCAGACCCCCGCGCTGTTGGCCAAGATCGTGCTCGACAAGACCACTCCCGTCGAGACTCATCCTCGTTACCTGCGTGCCTTCGACTTCCTGACCGGTTCCGAGAAGGAAAAGGCTTTGGAGGCGATCCTGTTGGGCTTGTAGTTGGGCCGACGTGCAAGCTAATGCGAGCTAGCACCAACAACCGTGATTCTTGGGTAGGCTGTAAGGCTCGGACGGAAGCGTGTGATCCACTTGTAGGGATATTACCGATGATGCCGAGATGCGTCGTTCCCTGGACGAAGAGGATTCCGTTCTCCAATCGCCGTCGCGGCGGTCAGTTGCGCGGCACTTGAGCGTGCCGTGGCACCACCGACTGCCGTGGTGTCGGGCGATTGCTTTCTGCGTCATCGCGACGTGGGTTCCGGCGTTGTCGTGGGGTCAAACGACCCTGACACCAACCGAGCAGTCGACGGAGGCACTATCGACCGCCGAAGCAACGGTTGCGCCCTCCAACTTGCACGCGGCAGAAGCCCGCGACTACTACGTCGAAGCGCGCAGCGTGGGCACGCGTCGCGAGACGGAGCCTCCGCGGTACGTGCGCAACTTGAGCGAGCTGGAATATTTTGAAGGTCCCGCTGCGACATGGCTGGACCTGGGGCTCGATTACCGCATTCGCTACGAATACCGCGACGATGACTTTCGGCGACCGGTCAGCGGACTCGACGAACCACTCATGTTGCGAGCGCGCAGCTACCTCGGAGTCAAGCAGCTCCTCGATCCGTTTCGTTGTTTCGTCGAGTTCGAGGATGCGCGGCGCTACAACAGCCAGTTTCCGCAGGACGATCGCGATGTGAATGAACATGAGCTCATCCAGATCGCCGGAGAGCTCTACTTCGAGGATGGGCTGGGCGATGATCGGCCGCTACGGTTTCAAGCCGGACGATTTGCTTTCGAGTATACGGATCGCCGCCTGATCGCGCGCAACGAGTGGCGTAACACAACGAACACGTTTCAAGGATTTCGCACGATCCTCGGTCAACAATCGAACGATTGGCAAGTGGACGTGCTGGCCTTGCAACCCATCGAGCGACTCATCCAACAATTCGATCGCGTGGACGAGGAGCAATGGTTCTATGGAGTGATCGGGGATTGGCGGCGATGGTCGGAGATCATCACGCTTCAACCCTACTACTTGGTGCTCGATCAGGATGGCAAGGGGAATCGGATCGATCGCGAAATCCACACGTTGGCCCTGCGTGGATATGGCATCGTGGGGCAGACCGGTTACGACTATGACTTTGACGTCGCCTGGCAGTTCGGCCGGCATGGC
The DNA here is from genome assembly GCA_041746275.1 of Pirellulaceae bacterium. Taxonomy (GTDB): domain Bacteria; phylum Planctomycetota; class Planctomycetia; order Pirellulales; family Pirellulaceae. The sequence continues at coordinate 4,267 of JBGTHH010001027.1, forward strand.
TCAGCAGCTCACCGCGCGTTTGCCTTCACGACCGAGTTAGGCTACACGTTCGAACACGATTGGAAACCAAGATTGAGCGGCTTCATGGGGTACGCGAGTGGCGATCGCGACCCACTGGATAACACCAACGAACGCTTCGATCGCTTATTCGGCTTCGGGCGTCCGTGGTCGGCCAACGACTACTTTCGCTGGGAAAATGTGGTTGCTCCGAAGACTCGTTTGGAATTCCGGCCGCATGAGAAGTTGCGGATCGACGCTGGCTATGGCGTCTTCTGGTTGGCCAGCGATACGGACGCGTGGCCTGCGGCCAATCTGCGCGACCCGACCGGGCAAAGTGGCGACTTCATCGGCCACGAATTCGACATCCGAGCTCGGGTCGCCGTTACGCCGCGCCTGGATGTGACTCTGGGCTACGCGCATTTCATCCCCGGAGCCTTCCCAAGAAACACCGGCAGATCCGACGATACCGACTTCTTCTACGTCGAAACCTCCACGCGATTGTTCAAATGACCGGTCTCTCGTCTCGTTGAACCATCGTCGTTTCCACGATTGGTGCCCCCACCATTTGACCGCGACGATGGTTTGGATATGCTAAGAGAGTAATTCCCACCCCAGGACGCGTCCCCACCGGAACTCCCGCCTGACGCGTTCGCCCACATCAGAAGGAGATGTCGCGTGCGTAGTAGTTTGACTGTCGTTGTGCTCGGCTTGCTGAGCGTCGTTGCCTTTACGGACACCGTGTCCGCTGGATTGTTTGGCCGGGTTCGCGCTCGCCGCACGGCCGCGATGCGAGCGGAAGTCGCGTCGCAAGTCGCGGGTCAAGTGAGCGTCGCCGAGGGGAGACTTGGCGAGACCCTCGATGCTCAGTTGGCCGAGGAAGCGAGTAAGTTGTCAGGTCAGGTCGAAGCCGGTTTGGCCAAACTGCAGGAGCAGGCACAGCAGATGTTGGCCACGGAGTCGCGTAAGATCGAACAGCAGTTGACCGAACAGCTCGCGAAGCTGCACGCGACGGCTCAGGAAACGCTTACGGCCGAATCCGCTAAACTGCGACAGGAAGTGGAAGCCCAGGTGGCCAAGCTGGAAGCGGATGCCAACGCGCAGATCAAGGATGCCCTGGCGAAGCTCGACAACACGATGTCGCAGGGCATGAAGGAAGCGCAGGATGCCGCCCTCGCCGCCCGCACGGCGTCGACGGACATGCGTGCGGAAGTCGAAAAGCTCAAGTCGGAAGTGACCGAGTTGGTGAAAATTCAGCTTTCGGCCACCGCCCCCGCAGCGCCCGCCGATGCGCCACAACCTCCCGAAGCGCCGCAGGAGTCGGCTATTCAGCCCGCTCCCGTACGACTGGAAGAAGAGAAGGCGAGCTAAGCGATTCGCTCTCGACGGGATCATCAACCCATCGCCCGGCCTGCGGAGTGGCCCCGCTGGCCGGGCCTTGATGTACTTCGTCGACTCGTGAATGAGTTCGCCGAGCGGGAGTCATTCAATCGAGGGGAGGTCGCACATCGGGTTCGATTTGGTACCCGTCGGCCAAGGTGTTGGTCATGTTGAACAAGCCCGCAATCGCCAGGACTTCGCCGAGTCCCTCCCGGCTCAGGCCAAGCTTCATCGCGGCTGCGGTATGTGAATTGACACAGTACTCGCACCCGTTGGTCGCCGAGACGGCCAGGGCGATGATCTCGCGAGTCAAGGGATCGAGATGGGAAGGCGTCGCACTCGCCTCCGGATGCATCCAGCGCTTCAACGAAGTCCAGACCAGCTCGAGTTGATCCGGATGATGAGCCAGCACGCGCCAGAAGTTCGGCACGAAGTCGATTTGTTTGGTCTGCTTGATATCGGCGAAAATGCCTGCGACGTGTGCGGAAGCCGTAGCTTCGTCGACGGGCGGCACCGTGGCGATGCGGGGATTGGTCATGGATTCGGCCTGTACGAGGACTGAGGGAATTTTCACATGTCAGGGCTCGCGTATTCTAATCCTTGGCTCCCCAGCGTCACGAGCCTGTTATACTGGGGGCAGCGAATCTGGTGTTTCCTAAACTCCCTCCATCGGATTGTGATGTCCATGTTTGCCGTTCGTCGAATCACTTTCCAAGTCCTCTTCGTGACGTTCGCCTCGGCGTCCTGTCTGGTTCCCAGTGACGGCGCGGAATTCGACGTAGCGGCAGCGGAAACCATCGACTTCGCTCGCGACATTCGACCGCTGTTGTCGAATACATGCTTCAAGTGCCACGGACCGGACGAAGCAAGTCGCGAGGCGGAACTGCGGCTGGATACGGCCGAGGGGGCGTATGCCGATCGCGGTGGCTACCAAGCGGTGAAACCCCACGATGTGGCAGCGAGCGAATTCGTGCGTCGCATGACAACCACGAATCCGGACGAACGGATGCCACCGCCGGACAGCGGTTTGGAACTCACGCCACCGCAGATCGACTTGCTCACGACTTGGATCGAGCGTGGTGCCGTGTACGATCAACACTGGGCGTTTCGACCGATTGCCCGTGTCGCCGTGCCGAACTTTTCCAGCAACTGGGGTACGAGTCCACTCGATCGGTTCATCGAACGGCGGCTGATCGAAGCGAAGCTCGCTCCTTCCCCCGAAGCTGCTCGCCCGACTCTGATTCGCCGAGTTTATCTGGACTTGGTTGGACTGCCACCCACACCCGCTGAAGTCGAGCAGTTTCTGGGCGACGACCTACCCGGTGCGTACGAGCGGATGGTCGAGCGTGCCTTGACCAATCCACACTACGGCGAGCGTTGGGGACGACATTGGCTCGATCAGGCTCGCTTTGCCGACACGAATGGCTATTCCATCGACTCGGAGCGTTCGATGTGGCCGTATCGCGACTGGGTGATTCAGTCGATCAACGCGGATGTGCCTTTCGATCAGTTCACGGTCGAACAACTTGCCGGTGATCTCTTGCCCAGCCCGACACAATCGCAATTGGTGGCCACCGGTTTTCATCGCAATACCTTGGTGAATCAGGAGGGCGGTACCGATGCGGAGCAGTTCCGCAATGAGGTGGCGGTCGATCGCGTCAATACGACCGGCGCGGTGTGGCTCGGCTTGACCGTGGGCTGTGCTCAATGCCACACGCACAAATACGATCCGCTCACACACCACGAGTACTATCAGCTCTTCGCGTTTTTCAACAGTTCGCAGGACGTGAACAGCGTGGCACCGACCTTGAGTCTTCCGACGCCGGAACAGCAAGCGAGGCTCGCGGAGTTTGATCAGCAAATCGCCGCGGTCAAAACGGCTCAGGCTCAGCAGTCTGGAGCAGCGGAACTCGATGCTCAACTCAAGGAACTTCAGGACGCTCGGAAAAAATTCGCCGCCGTAATTCCCGACACGATGGTCATGCGCGAGCTGAAGGCACCGCGAACCACCCATGTATTGATTCGCGGCGATTTCTTACGCCAAGGCGACGTCGTTCCAGCGGCTGGCCCGGCATTTCTGCCCGCCATGCCCGAGTCGACGGCACTGCGGTCGCGGCTCGATCTCGCGCAGTGGTTGGTGAGCTCCGAGCACCCGTTGACGGCGCGGGTCACCGTGAACCGCGTGTGGGGGCGATTGTTCGGCGAAGGTCTGGTGGAAACGGAGAACGATTTTGGTCTGCAAGGCACGCCGCCAACGCACCCCGAATTGCTCGATTGGCTCGCCACCGAGTTGATCGATAGCGGGTGGTCGATGAAGTACCTGCATCGACGGATCGTCACGTCCGCGACGTATCGCCAATCCTCCACGCAACGACCTGAAGTGTTGCGCGTCGATCCCCTCAACAAACTCTTGGCGCGTCAACGCCGCTTACGAGTCGATGCCGAAATCGTCCGCGATCTAGCGTTGGCCACAAGCGGCTTGCTGGTGGATCGTGTCGGTGGTCGCAGTGTGCATCCTCCGCAACCCGATGGCGTTTACGCCTTCACGCAACGCAATGCGGCGTGGCCCACCAGCCAGGGTGCGGATCGGTATCGGCGCGGCCTCTATACGTTCTTTATGCGGAGCGCTCCCTATCCGATGTTGACGACGTTTGACACACCGCGTTTTGATACCGTTTGCACCCAGCGCATCCGCTCGAACACTCCGCTTCAATCGCTGGCGATGGCGAACGACGAAGCGATGTTCGAGAACGCTCGCGCACTTGCGCAACGCTTGGTCCAACTCGATGGCGACGATCGTCAACGCCTGGAGTCGGCGTATCGGCTCTGCTTCGCTCGACTCCTTAGATCCGAGGAGCTCGCGCAACTGCTCGATTTCCTCGCTGATCAGCGAGCCGACTTCCTGCAATCGCCTACGGACAGCCAGTCGGTCAGCGGCATGACGGGCGACGATTCCGCTGCCATTGCGGAACACGCTGCCTGGACGGTGGTCGCTCGAGTCCTTTTGAATCTCGATGAATTCATCACACGTGAATAACCATGACGAACCCACTACCTCAGATTTCGATCGATCAATTGCGACAGGCCACTCGCCGCCAGTTCTTTGAACGTTGTGGCGTGGGAGTGGGAAGTCTGGCGTTAACGAGCTTGTTGGCCGCGGAGCAAGCTTCCGCTCGGACAGCGACGGCGAATCCGATGGCTCCGAGGTCGCCGCATCACACGCCCCGCGCCAAGTCCGTGATCTTCCTGTTCATGGCGGGCGGGCCCAGTCAACTCGACCTGTTCAACGACAAGCCGGCGCTGCGCAAGCATCACGGCGAGTCGCCCCCGCCCAGTTACTTGGATGGAAAGCGGTTTGCCTTCCTGAAAGGGACCGAAAAGCTGTTGGGCAGCTCGCAAAAGTTTCACAGGTACGGCGACTGTGGCCAGGAACTGTGCGATCTGCTGCCATATCACCGCCAGATTGTCGACGAGGTCTGTTGGTTGCATGGCCTGCGAACCGATGTGTTTAACCACGGTCCGGCCAAACTCTTCGTCAACACGGGCTCACCGCAACCCGGCCGCCCCAGCATGGGTTCGTGGGTGACGTATGGATTGGGAAGCGAAGCGGCGGATCTGCCCGGCTTCGTTGTGTTGCAATCGGGTCCGCGCGGGCCGCGGGCAGGTGCTTCGCTCTGGTCGAGCGGCTTCCTGCCAACGACGTTTCAGGGCGTGCCCTTCCGTAGCGGCCCCGAGCCGATTCTGAATCTGACTAGCCCGGCTGGCCTGACACGCCCGCGCGAGCGGCGTTTTGTCGATGTGCTCTCGGGGCTGAATCAACTGCACTTGGAACAAGTCGGCGACCCGGAGATCGCGACGCGCATCGCCGCCTATGAGATGGCTTATCAAATGCAGTCGAGCGCGCCCGATTTGATGGATATCTCGCAGGAGTCGGCCAGCACGCTCGAACAGTATGGTGCCACGCCAGGCAAGCCCTCGTTCGCCAGCAATTGCCTGCTGGCGAGGCGACTGGTTGAACGGGGTGTCCGCTTCGTGCAACTGTATCACACCAACTGGGATCATCATGGCGGACCGACGGAGAACTTGGAGAAGCACTTCCCCGACATCTGTCGTGATGTCGATCAGGCTTCCGCGGCGCTCGTGCTGGACCTCAAGCAGCGCGGCCTGCTGAACGACACGATCGTCATTTGGGGCGGGGAGTTTGGCCGGACACCGATGGGCGAAGTGCGTGAGAACACAGGACGCGACCATCACATCGATGCATATTCCATGTGGGTCGCGGGAGGCGGTTTCAAGGCCGGCTTGGTCCATGGCCAAACCGACGACTTGGGATTGGGGGCCGTCGAGCACGGCAAGCATGTGCATGACTTACAAGCCACGATCCTGCATCTGCTGGGCTTCAACCACGAACGCCTGACGTTTCGCTTCCAAGGACGCGACTTCCGTCTGACCGACGTGCATGTCCACGTCCTGCGCGACCTGATTGGTTGAACGTTCGAGTCCCTCGTCGATCTCGTTGGGCGAGGGGAAGTGGATGCCGATCCT
>JBGTHH010001028.1:0-4179 GCA_041746275.1 Pirellulaceae bacterium
TTCCTGATTTGTACCATTGGAGAAACTTCGGAATGGCGTCACGGACTTGCGGCTCACACTTTAGATCTCTTTGCCCGATGGTCTTCTTCGCTAGTCCCGACAAGAACGCAATTGCCTTCGGGTCTGCTTGACGCTTGAGAAGCTCAGGTACGACCTTTCGCCAGGCGATTGCCATCCCCGATTCCTCGCGGCTTCGATAGAAGGTTACTGCGGCAGCGGACGCAGCCGCACCGACCAGCAAAAGGACAAACGGCCAGGTGACCGAGAAACCAGCGACGGCCAGGATAATGATCCCCAGCAGGCCCGCGCTGAAGGTGGCTGCCACGAGCGTACAAACACCTTGGAACGAGAGCGCCGCAGGCGGTTGTTGCCCGGTCCAGGCGGTGGCGTGTTCGACAATATTTACTTCGCGAAATAGCAACGAGTCAGAGTGCTCAATGCTCAAGAATTCCGAACTCAGCCTCCCCTTGTCGGAAACGGCAATCTCTTGAAACGCCGCTTTCGCGGGCGAAGGGAGTTCTGACCAGCAGGCACCACACAAATCAGTCCCGTTCTTTCTCGCGCGTTCCACGAGTAGCTTCTTGTATCGCGTTACATCAATGTGTCGATCAAGGGCCGCGCGGTAGAATCGCTCCACTCCCTCATCATTGGCGGCGATCGCGGCATAGTGTTCGCCCGACACGAGAAGCGCTGCGTCAGAGTCGATTAGGTAGTCATCAAGACATTGTTCCGCAAGCGTCCACGGATCGTTGAGTCGATGGTTCTTCCAGACCTTACGGTGTGTCAGTTCCGCGTGAGACCGCATTTCGAGCCCACTCATCACGCCTTGACAAAATGGACATCGAAGTCGTACTGTTGCTTCAAGCTCATCACACAGTTCGTTGATGACCACAAGTTCTCCCACGTCGGTGCGCAAGCGACCGAGCTGTTTACTCGCCTCTAGTTTGTTCGGTGCGGTTTGGACGTAGGCGGACAACAGCGGGCGAAGGACGCCCGGATCTCGGGTGAATTCTCGCACGATTGCCACGACCGCTGTGTGCCGCAATGCCGGCGCCACATCTTTTCGTTGAAGACCAACAATGCTCCCTTGAAACAACTCGCGAGTTGACGGAATCGCTTGGCTGCCGCAAATGGCAAACGCCAGTTCGGTGGCGAAAAGCTCGGGTCGCGAGAACAACGCCTTAGCGAGTGAGACGGCGTCCGGAAGCTGTGCGAGCGTGCTACCGGCGAGTTGAACTCGCGTCGATGCATCCCCCATAGCCAGCGTGTCTGCCGCTTGCGATGAAGCGTCCAAGGACGGCCGTGTTCCGGCTACCGCAACCAGCCTCTCGGCGAAGATCGCGTTAAAGACGTGTGCGTCGATTCTTTCGCGGAGAATGTCCGCACACAACTGCGCATCTGACAGACTTGGCTGGTCCGACACCACGAGTCGGCGGCACAGTTGTTCGGAAAGATCTTGCCAACGCCATGATAGTCCTTCATACCGATAGCAGTCATGCGTCTGACGCTCGTGACTTGATAGATCGCGACGGGCAAGCGATTTATCGCAGAACGAGCAACGTTGCGGCCGATCCAGCTCATAATCCTCGGCACATCGCTTTGCAAGTTCCAGCGACGCTCCGCAGTCGGCGAGTGACAAGCATGTGGAGATCTTCACGTCCAGGCTTTCGTTGCGGCATAACGCATCGACTGTACTGCGGAATTCCTCAATCGTGGCATTGCCATTGTTGAGGCGTGGCGCAAACAGCGGCATCAAGACTTCACGCCCTAACTCGCGCAGCTCGGGCTCGTCGGCTGCGACAAACGCCCAACAAGCACGTCTCATTATGGAATTATCACGTAGGCAGGCCGCTAGCTCGCGGCACCGACGGTGCTGTTCTGCTCTACCGCTGCTTAACTGCTCTGGTAACCACGATGAGCGACAATTGAGCAAAAGAGGAACGTTGATCGCATCTGTCGGACCTGCACTTTGTCCGACGAAGATGTCCACCAATCTTTCAGCGGCCGTAATATCATTGTTGTGAAAGACCGATTTCCATAGCCGCTTAATCGCCGCGGAGCGAGACACGGGCTTACCATCGATATCAATGAATCCATGTTGCTGGCGCAAGTGTTGGTCCAAGTCGCCCGCGCGGAGCCGCGATGAGCACAACTTGCAGATTAGAAGCCGGTCTGCCTCTAGTCTAGTTACCGCGGCTTCAATCACGTCGTCTCGTAGGTTGCAACCGGATAGGGCTCGGGCGCCGCGTATCCAGTCGTCGATCGCGCCACCACCGACGATCTTCGCCACCCGAATCACAAGGTCAATGGGTGGATTCGCGACATGGCCAAAGATCCCTGCCGCCGCCTCAAGGCGAACCTCCATCAGCCGGTTCGTCAGGCCAAGATCCCACAAGAGTTGGATAAGTTCGCTGTCGCGGCTGAGTAGGAGTTGTTGATTGGCGATCATCACACCCCACTGATGAACAGTCTTCAGCTTTGAGGAAAAGAGCGGACGCAACAACAACGTCACATCCCGACATGCGCCGAGGAGCTTCAACGGCGCTGGGAGGGTAGTCCGATCGGGTCTGCTCGTCGTCGACGTGTTGTTGCGGGCTAACTCTTCCACATAGGCAAGCCATGCTTCCGGACACGAAGCGTCGATTAAGATCAGTTCCGTCCCGCTGGAATGGCGAACTCGTCCATCGACCGACTCGTGGACGAACGCGGCCAAGCAAGTGGCTCCTTGGTTCTGGGGCAGTGTAATCTCCAATGATTCGACAACCGGACCATCATAGACTTTAATTCCGTCGTTTGGGTTGATCGCAACCTGGCCTATTGATTGGCGAACGATCAGTTGTGTTTGGCCGTTCAGCCCAGCCGTCTCAAATCGCAGTTGGTAACGGTTGCCGACGGTCTTGACTCCGATTGCGAGTCGAATTCTCGGTGGTGGCGGCGCGGAGCAATGATCGCGAAATGCGATGACGGAATGAGGCCGCGATTGTCTGTCCGCCTGCAGGCACGCCATCAACGCGGTGACGAAGCCGTTGGGATAACTCGTCGCGAAGCGATTACCCGTGACGCCCAACCACGACTTCACCCGATCGATGTCGGTGCGAGGAAGATCAGTGAGAGAGGAAGTGAGTTGGTGCGTCTGTTCTTCAGTAAATGTTGCGGCTCGATTCCGCTGCCGGATTGCGAGCTGAGCCGGGCTCTCGTTTGTGATCAGGTAATAGGCCAGAGTCGCCCAACTGTAAAGATCTGAGACGTGGTCCAAACGCTTGTTGGGGGCGAAGGCTTCGTGTGGCGCAAACCCTTGGGAAAACCGCTCGGGGGGGAAGAGTTCGCAAATGGTATTGCCAGAGTCGACCGCAATGACGGCGTCGGTGGCAAGAAAGTACACGCGATCAGCGGCATCTATCCAAAAGGAGGTGGGGCCGATGTTATTGGCAATGAGTTTCGAGTTGTGCAGTGTTTGGATAAATCCAAGGATCTCCGTCGCGACATGCAAACGGCGGCGTAGACTCGGCTTCTCTGACCGCATCCACTTGGCTAAGACATGCCCGCTGATATTCTCGAAGACCAGAATCGGCTCTTTGCGAATTATTTGTGCAGCACGACCGAACGTGAATGGATCAAGCGTGTTTTCTGTTTCAAAGTAGTCGATCGGTTCGGGCAAGAGGTTCGTCGCACCGCAACCGAGCACGCGTCGCATCTCAAACCGGACTTGGTCGCGACGAGCTTTGACATACTGCCGATCATCCAGCTTTGTGTAAGCGATGGTCTTCAACAGCACTTCCAGGTGCTCGCTCTCATCTGTCTCCTTCAGTTCCTGGGTTGGGAGCACGTTACGGAATACTTTTGTACCTCGATAAAGACCGTACCAAGGCGTCTCGACGAGAGTCTCCTTCACGAGGTATATGCCGGCGTTACGCTGCTTGATGCGAGTCGTCGCGTCCGCGCCCGCAGTCGTCATGTCGACGTTCGTCAATCGTTGTCCAATGTGCAGTTTCACATGGTTACCCTGCGATTGCGCACATCTCATGATAGAGGTCCGCCCCCGCCATTGGTCGTTGGGCGGGGTCTTCCGCGAGACAACTCTTGATGAATCGATACATGTCCGAACTCGCCTTTTGTCGAAGCAGAGTCCAATCCCAGCGGTGATGCGAAACCGAAGGCGGTCCTGTCGCTGTGCATAAT
>JBGTHH010001029.1:0-2441 GCA_041746275.1 Pirellulaceae bacterium
TCCCAACGGCAGGATCTTGCGGCCGATCTTGTCCCCATCTCGCGTCATGCCATTCAAGTTGAGGCAGAGGAGATAGGGTTTCATCCGCGCGAGCGCATCCGCAAAGTCATCTAGGTGATCATGCGCGTGGTGCAGGTTGTAAACGATCCCCACGTGTTCGGCAGCGTGGTGCTCGCGTAAGTACTGGCAAACCGCCACCAAATTCGCGGGTTCCCCGCCCCAACCACCGTGGTTGTACAGTCCCAACTGGCAGCCGAGTTTTCGTGTGCGTTCGACCAACGGCAGCATCTGTGTAGCCGCCAGTCGAACTCGCTCTAGCTGATCGTCGGCGGCGGGGGACGGCGCGGTTTGCCAGATTTGCGGATGCAAATCGTACTTCTCGAACAAGCGAAACGCTTCCTCGTGCGCACTCCAAAACGCGAAGTATTCCAACCCCAATCGTTGGTATTCGAGAATCTCCTGTTCAAACGTCGCGACGTGCTCGGGCCGCCAGTCATACGCCACGCGGCGCAGCCCCAGTTGCTTCACCATTTCGGCACGTTCGGTCGGACCGCGTTTCTTCGCATCGAAGGGCACGATACACCAGGCGATCAACCGTTCGCGGGCGAAGTTCTCGGCGGCTGGCTGAGGCACGTCTCGGCGAGCTTGGCCAGAAACGCTGGAACTCGCCAAGAGCCAAAGTGTCACGCCGATGATCCAGCGATTCTTAGAGCCTGTCCGAAAAGGGGTCTGACCCTTTGGAAGCGAGTCGATTTCACTATGTTTTGGGCCTCGCCGGAGAGGGTCTGACCCCTTTTCGGACAGGCTCTTAGGACAACGATTCATGCGGCAACCTACTGAGGCGTGGGAAGCGAAACCCGGAAGACACACATCGCTTCACGGGATAGGCGTTAAGGATGGCATGGCGAGTCAGCGAATGCAACAATTCGTCCCGATGGCGCGGTAGGCCGCCGCCTGAGTGCTGGTCGCCAATCGCTCGATAATCTCGACATGCGGTCGAGCGTCAAGCTCGCTTTCGCGAGTCTCGTCGACGATCGGTCTCGGTCAGAATCGCTTTGCGAATCCGAATCTGAGTAGGAGTGACTTCCACAAGTTCGTCGTCCTCGATGTACTCCAGCGCGGCTTCGAGCGAGAGGCGACGCGGCGGCTTGAGCAGGATGTTGTCATCACTGCCCGACGCTCGCATGTTAGTGAGCTTCTTCTCTTTGGTCGGGTTGACGGGCATGTCGTTGTCACGACTGTTCTCACCGACGACCATGCCCTCGTAGACAATGTCGCCGGGTGCCACGAACAAGTCGGCTCGTTGCTGCAAGCTATCTAGGGCGAATCCAACTGCCTTGCCGCTGCACATCGAAACGAGTACGCCATTCGATCGACGTGGGATTTCACCCTCGATCGGACGATACTCGGCAAAGCGATGATGAATCACCGCCGTGCCCTGAGTAGCGTTCAGCAACCGCGTTCGCAAACCAATCAAGCCACGCGCGGGGATCGTGAAGGCGGCGTGCGTATAGTCCCCGTGAGCGGTCATGTGATCCAGCGTGCCGCGTCGTTCGCCCACGAATTCCATCACCGGTCCAAATTTGTCAGTGGGCACTTCGATCACCAACGACTCGAAGGGCTCTTCCTTGACTCCATTGCGTTCGCGGACGATCACATTCGGCTTGCCGACGGACAGTTCGAAGCCCTCGCGACGCATCGTTTCAATCAAGACCGAGAGGTGCAGCACACCGCGCCCGGCGACGGCCAAGGCATCGGTGCCCTCGATCGAACGGACGCGCAATGCGACGTTGCGTTCGAGTTCTTTCTGTAAGCGACCCTTCAATTGCCGCGTGGTCACATACTTGCCGTCGCGCCCCACCAACGGCGAACTGTTGATGGTGAAGACCATCTCCAAGGTCGGTTCGTCGACGGTCAAACGCGGCAAGGCCACGGGATTGGAGACGGCGCAAATGGTATCGCCGATCTCGACGCCTTCGAGTCCCAAGACGGCCACGACATCGCCCGCTTCCGCCGACTCGACCTCGACCCGGCCCAGCTTGTCGAAGACATGCAACGCCCCGATTTTGCAGTTGATGATGCGATCCTGGGCTTGCATCAGTGCGATGTTTTGTCCCTTCTTGATGCTGCCGGCTCGAATCCGTCCAATCGCGATGCGCCCGACGAATTCGGACCAATCCAAGGTCGTCACCAGCAACTGCAAGGGTGCATCGGGATCGACCCTGGGACCGGGGACATGTTGGATCACCATATCCAACAGGGGAGCCATGGAGTCGGTGGGCACGTTCGGGTCCGCAGTGGCGTAGCCGCTCTTGCCACTGGCGAAGATGTGGGGGAAGTCATCCAGATGCTCATCAGCCCCCAAATCCATTAACAGCTCAAAGGCACGGTCGAGCACTGCTTCCGGCCGAGCGTCACCGCGATCGATTTTGTTCACCACC
>JBGTHH010001030.1:0-3304 GCA_041746275.1 Pirellulaceae bacterium
GGTTGTCGATCCGGTCGCCGGTCTGGCAGCGTCTCGACAATCGGTGAACTGGAAGGTCGTCGCCGACGTGAGGACAGGGCGGTCCGACAGCGATTTCCCGCAATTGCCAGGAGCCACGGCTCAAAATCACGACCCGAATCCCATTTGTGAAGATTGTTGAGAACGCGACGAAAGGTCTCCTGGGCGGCGTCTTCGGCATCCTCCCGATTGCCCAACATCCGGTAACACAAGCCAAACACTTGCCCGCGAAATCGCTCGACCAATTCCAGCATCGCCAACTGATCCCCCTGCAGGCAGCGATTGACGAGCAAGTGAAAATCATCCATCAAATCGTTCTTTCCGGTGCGGGCTGCCGGTCATCGGGGAATACCCTTGGCCTGGTGGCAAGGTTTCGCATCCAGTACGAAGAATGACTGGACTTGGGTCGTTGTTTCGGCGTGAGGTCACAAAAAAACGCCTGTCGCGACGACAGGCGTTTCCTGAGCGGATTAACCGGTGTCGGTGAACCTCAGCGGTTGTTGAAAAACTTCTTCAGCATATCCGCCGCAGCGTCGCGCGAGGTGGCAGCACCCTGTTTGGCGCTGGTTGGCAACTTACCAGGTTCTTTCTTGCCGGGTTTATCAAGCTTCTTGGTGCTCGATTCGGGTGCGGGCACGCCTTCGGCGGCTTCCAGCGTTTGCTTGGCGGCTTCCAAGGCGATCCGATCCGTGTCGTCCAACTTGAACTGACGTGTATCAGGATCCGCTTTCTTCTGGGTTTTTTCGGTGGCATCCGATTCATGTAGCCACTCGTTGATGTCAAATTCCAGCGACGCACTGCCTTCACTGACCTTGGCGGCAGCCGGTGTGGCAACCGGAACGGGTTTGCGTTCGGTGATCACCACCTCGAATTCGAGACGCCCCACCTGCAAATGGTCACCCGATTCGAGTAACTTGTCGGCCTCGAGTCGTTCGCCGTTCACGAAGGTCCCGTTGCGGCTGTTCAAGTCACGCAGAACGACACTGTCATCCTCCTCGTTCACGAGGATGGCGCAGTGGTTGCGACTGATGGCCTCACTCTTGGGACGCATGTGGCAATCGTCTCCGCGTCCGATCAGAAATCGCTTGACTGGGACCGCCAATTCCTTGCCGGCATTCTTTCCCGCAAGTACCTTCAACTTCACTTGCATATGTACCTTTCCACGCGATCAGCCGGGTAGAGATGTCTCACCGAGGCGTCGACTCCTTGTCGTTTGCAACCGTAGAACGACGTTGCCTACTTTCTTTTCGCCCAGTTTGATCTTGAGTCTTGACTCGGCATTTGCAGAGCTTAATGAAAATCAGAGCAATCGTCAAACATATTTGCTTCGTTCACGTGGTCATTTGCAGGTGTATGGCGTGAAACTAGCCTCCAGCCCGACTCAGCGTTTTCTCGTCCAGTGCTCGTCCAAGAAGCGGCCACGCTCGAACTCTCGGGCGATTCGGCGTTCGTCCGCCGACTGTTCCGACTGGGTAAACTTGGTGTCGAGACCGCTGGCCAGTCGAGTCGTCCAGAGTGACACAAGGGTAGTCATTATTGGTGATTCACTAAGGCCCGTATCGCAAATTTCGGCCAGACCCTGCAGTTCAGGTGCGTACGTCGACCTGGCTAACAGAAGACTGCCATGTTGGAGCACCGCTCCCCGATGGCGGCGCTGGGCACTCCCCAGAACTTTGTGACTACCGACGAGGACGTCCAACGCATCACGCCGCTGAAAGCACAGGAAAGGCTCGGGCGAGTTTTCGACCGAGCTGCTGCCACATAGTTGCGCCGCGATTCCCAAATCAGCCAACACCTCGACCAATGCGTTGTGAAACAAACCCACTGTCGACTGAATTGTGTGCGAGAAGCGATTCTGTATGGGAAGCACGAAGCTATAGGTCAGCTCACAGTCATGCACGATCGCCCCTCCACCAGTCGCTCGACGCAAGATAGGTAGCGTCGTGCTGGGACGATGGCGATCACGCTCGGCCAGCGGCTGAAAGTAGCCCAGCGAAAGCGTGGGTTCGCGCCACTGATAAAACCGCAAGGCACTCGCCCCGGCTTCTCCAGCCCATTGCAACAAAGCCTCATCGACCGCCATATTCCAGGAGCCAGCGGCCGGCTCGTCGATGATTAGGCGGGTGACCATTTCATGATCGGTTGACGTGCGGCCTGGACTTCGTTCGGGCGACTGATCGGTGTCGTGTGCGGTGCCTCGTGGAGCAGATCGGCTGCCTCCTCGGTGATACGAAACAGCGCCTCGGCAAAAGCATCCAGCGTTTCCTTGCTTTCCGACTCGGTGGGCTCGATCATCATCGATTCCGGCACGGTCAAGGGGAAGTACACCGTGGGTGCATGGAAGCCGTAGTCGAGCAATCGTTTAGCGATATCCATCGCGCTGATGTTTTTACCGCGTTTCAATTCGCTCGCCGTGGCCACGAACTCGTGCATACACCGATCACCCTGTGGAACGGGCACGATGTGCTTCACGCGACTGAGGAGATAGTTCGCATTCAATACCGCCTGCTCCGAGGCGCGTCGCAAGCCGTCGGGGCCGTGCGTGCGTATGTAACAGTAAGCCCGAACCAGCACGCCCACGTTGCCGAAAAAGCTCCGGACACGACCGATCGACTTCGCGCGGCCGTAGTCCAAAAAGTAGCGTCGATCCGTGCGACCAACGACGGGTGTTGGCAAGTAAGCTCCGAGTTTCTCCGTGACGCAGATTGGCCCAGCACCTGGTCCACCACCGCCATGGGGACCGCTGAAGGTCTTGTGGGGATTGTAGTGCATCATGTCCGCGCCAAAATCACCGGGCCGCGCGATGCCGAGAATGGCGTTCATGTTGGCACCATCCAGATAGATCAGGCCGCCTTGTCGATGCACGACGTCCGCGATCTCCGCGACTTGGTCGTCAAAGATCCCAAGCGTATTTGGATTCGTGATCATGAACACGGCGACTTGTTCGTCGAGTTTGGATCGCAAGTCGCCAAGATCGACGAGCCCATGTGCGTTGCTCTTGATCGTCACCGCCTCGAAGCCCGCCATCCGCGCGCTGGCGGGATTCGTGCCGTGGGCACTGTCGGGGGCCAGGACTTTCGTGCGTTTCTCACCGAGGTCCTCAAAGTAACCGGCGGCGACCATCAACGCGGCCAGCTCACCCTGGGCTCCGGCCGCAGGTTGCAGTGAAACGGCCGGTAATCCGGAGATCTCAGCAAACATCTCCTGCAGTTCATAGAGCAGTTCCAAAAGGCCTTGGACCGTGTCATCCGGCTGATACGGATGCAAATCCATGATCCCCGGCAGA
>JBGTHH010001031.1:0-4526 GCA_041746275.1 Pirellulaceae bacterium
GAACAGCTTGCCGGAGACGAGCTTCCGGATCGCAGCGAGCAAACGGTGATCGCGACCGGTTTTCTATCCTTGGGGACATGGAATGACGAACCGAATGATCCACAGGAATACAAATACGAACGCTTGGAGGACATGGTACATGTGACGAGCACGGCATTTCTCGGCATGACCGTCAAGTGTGCGCGTTGTCACGATCACAAATTCGATCCGATTCCTCAGCTCGATTACTATCGCATGGCGAGTGCCTTTTGGGCTGGCTTCATCGAACCGGGTGCGGGAAAGTTACTCGGCGGACCCGACAAGGAACAACTGAGTTACAATGTCTTCGGTTGGACGGACCAGGGACGCGAGCCGTCTGCCCTGCATCTGCTGAAAAAAGGTGATCATCGGCAGCCTGGGCCGGTCGTCGAGTTCGCTCATCTCACCATAAACGCGGCGGTCCCATTAGCGGGCAGCCGAACTGGTCGAGTGGCTTCATGTCGGCCGCGTATCAAGGGACACTGTTTCGGCCGACAGGGAACCCGATTCTCGATGTCCAAGGCCCCGAGCACCTCGACCGAAAGACCCAGCGCGAGCAACTCGACTTGCTTGCTCAATTGAATCAGGAGCATCTCGACAACCGCCCCGGGGGCGATGTGCTCGCCGCGCGCATCAAGTCGTACGAACTCGCGTTTCGCATGCAGTCGTCCGCTCCCGAAGCAGTCGACTTGTCGCAAGAGACGCAACAGACCCGGAACGCATACGGCTTGGGACAGTCGCCGACCGACGAGTTTGGCCGCAATTGCCTGATCGCCCGGCGATTGGTCGAGCGCGGCGTGCGTTTCGTGCAACTGTACTCGGGCGGCGGACATCTCGAAGACACGTGGGACGCGCACGAGAGCATCGAGAAGAATCATGGCCAGCACGGAGCGGAAGTCGATCAACCGATCGCCGCCTTGTTGACGGACCTCGAACAGCGCGGCTTGCTCGAATCGACGTTGGTCATCTGGGGCGGCGAGTTCGGACGGATGCCGTTTAGCGAAGGCCAGAATCTACCGGGACGCAATCACAATCCCTACGGCTTTTCGATGTGGCTGGCCGGAGCGGGTGTCAGCGGAGGCCAACGTTACGGGTCGACGGACGAATTCGGCTTCGAGGCGGTCGAGAACAAGGTTCATCTGCATGACATTCACGCGACGATCCTGCATTTGCTCGGTCTCGATCACGAGCGACTAACCTACTTTCATCAAGGTCGCGACGAGCGCTTAACCGATGTCAGTGGACACGTGATTCGCGATATCTTGTCCCAGTCCGTTGTCCAGCCTGAAAGTTAGAGTTGGAGTACAGCCTTCAGGCTGGCAATCACCGGCTAAAGCCGGATCTCCAACCCGAACGCGAGCCCACTAATGCCAGTCGATGCGGTTGAACTGATCGCGCAGCCGCTGGCCACGCTGCGGATTGAGCGACTCGACGTGCGAGATTCGACCTGACAAGTGGGCCTGGAAATTGGCGTGCCCGATCCGGTTCTGACTGGTCGGGCCATGCCGGATGCAGTTATTCAACATGGCTCGCAATTGGTCGTAGTCGGCGCGGCGGATATTGAGATGCCGGTTCAGCACGACGCCCGCTGCTCGTTGTCGCACCCCTTGACGCATGATTCTCGTCTTCCGCATCTGCACCGTGAAGCCTTCTTCCATCGCCACGGCACACGCGTGGACATGAAATCGTTTGACCGACCGTTCCAACTCGCGGTCACCGGAAATCACTAGGTCGTCGGCGTATCTTGTGTAGCGGGCTCCGACGGCGCGAGCCAGTCCGTCCAAGCGACAGTCCAGTCGATAGGCACAGAGATTGGCGAGTGCGGGTGACGACGGAGCCCCTTGAGGTAGATGAGGCTGGCCATACAGGACTCGCACACTTTCACAGGGCTGACCCAACTCCCCGGACTCGTTCGTCCAAAGGTCCGCCGGCGCGGCGTTGGTGCAGAGCCCGGCGAGCAGTCGCGCGACCGCTTCCGGATATCCCGCCGTTCGGAACACCGCGCGAACTCGTGCCGCATGAATCGACGGAAAAAAGTCTTGCAGATCGATCTTTAAAACGACGCGCTGCTGAACATGCGGGGCAGCAAATGTCTTGACGGATCGCCTGCGGCAATATCCGTGTGCGGCAGGGTGGGGCGGAATCACATCGAGAATCTCGTGCAGGATGCGGCGTTGGATCGCCATGAGTCGCGGTTTGGGAGATTCGATCAAGCGTGCTCCGCCCGTTCGCTTCTTCATCCAACGGTAATGGTAGTGCCGCAGCCGCATCTCCGTCACCTTGGTCTCCAACAGCCGACAATCGGCCAGCCAAGCCAACTCGTTCGCGGACAACTCCAGCCATTGAGCCAGTTCGCCGGGTGAGCTCAGTTGTGACACGGGCCACGAACTTGGAACACCCGCCAGGGGACTCATCGTCGACCGGTTCTTCAGTAACCCCGGCAGTTCGATCGAATGTTTTTCGCAGGCGTTCTGAAAGCCCGTGTTCGCATTGATGAGTCGAGCGACGTCAACGACGTGGGGCGGAAGGGCCGTGTCACCGCAGGCTTGGATGACGCCGCGAGCCAATGGCCGAAGCCACCGCCAGCGTTTTCCCAGCAGTCGCTCGCCCCGATCCACGAGACCATCCAACTGCCATGGTCCCGTAACAAAGGCAGCGGCCAGCGAATCCGCGATGAGGTTGCGTGACGGCATGAAATCAAGAATAGCGGCGCGCTCCAACAAGTCTAGTCAAGCGTGAGCAATCATGCGCCCGGCGCATTCTAGGCTCACGCGATGCAAAGCTCTACTCATTCGATCCCCCGGGGTAACCCCGGAGAGACTTCACCAACGCCGTCATCGGGCGATGGCTTTGTCAGCTTGGAGCGCGCCGCCGCAAGTCAGGCTAGAATCGCGAGGCCGTCCTTGTCAAGTTGCCGTTGCGTCAATGGGCCGGGAGCATCAAGCATCGAAAGGGGTGCGAGAACCACGCGGCTATGAAGACGCGGCAGTTCGATTCTCGTTCACCCAACTCTGCGTGGTGCCAGCTTGCGTTCAGCGGTTCAGGCGATGTGATGCTTCATGACGAGCACCATAAGGCCGATGGAATTGCCGAGTGCGCATAATCTGGCTAGAATCTAGCCAGAATGCGTTACGAAATCGTTTTTGCGCCGGAAGCCGTCGAGGACCTTCAAAACCTTAAGGCAAATCTTCGCGCCGAGGTGATTGACGCAATCGAACGCTATCTCCGACACGAGCCCACAAAGATCAGCAGGACGCGCATCAAGCGGCTTCACGGTGTTTCGCGTCCACAGTATCGGCTGCGAGTGGGTAACGACATTCGGGTATTCTACGACGTGACCGAGGTAGGCGTGGAAGTATTGGCAATTGTGCCCAAATCAGAAACGAGCCTTTGGCTGGAACGATACGGTGAAACCGATGAAGAAAGTGCCACTGACTGAACTCAAGGACGATTTATCGAAGTTCCTTCGATTGGCGGAGACCGAGCAAATCATAATTACCCGGCATGGACGACCTGCGGGAGTGCTCATGGGTTTTGCCTCGGAAGACGAATGGTTTGAATTTCAGCTTGAAAATGATCCGCGTTTTTTGACTCAGATCGAACGGGCCCGAGCCAATCTGCGCGCGGGCCATGGCGTCGAGCTCGAAAACGTCGTGACGACGAAACGTCGCCGAGCCAAGCGGTGAACGTGCGAACTGGAAGTGGTAATGACGAGCGGGGGAGAACCCGCCGGCATACTCTCGCCAATGAGAATCCCCGGCTGCACTGCCACGCGCGATCCACTCGATGGCTCGCGACAAGCGGTGAGCGAGTGGGATGTCTAGCCGAGTGCGTGGGGCGGCTACGCCGCGCGATGCGTCTTGTCCGGCTTCGACTTCAAGTTAAATAGGCCGAAGACTTCGTCCTGCGTCAGGCCCAGGTTGCGCGGGGCGTCGGTCTGCGACAGGATGGCTTCAAACAGCGCGCGTTTCTCTTCCAAGACTTGGTTGATTCGTTCCTCGATCGTGCCGAGCGTTAACATGCGAGTCACGGTGACGGAGCCCGCGGCCCCAATACGATGGGCACGATTGATGGCCTGATCCTCGACAGCCGGATTCCACCAGCGGTCAAAGAGGAAGACATAGCGACAAAACTGCAAGTTCAGTCCCACGCTCCCCGCGCCGTAGCTCATCAGGATCACGTGCTGCGAGGGATCTTCCTTGAACCGCGCGATGACGGCGTCGCGCTTCTTCGACGGAATCTTGCCGTGGTATTCCAGCATCCCAAAACGATGCAGCCGGTCGCGGATCTTCTCGAGCACGTTGACCCATTGGCTGAAGACGATCGCCTTTTGTCCGCTGGCCACGACCTCCTCGAGGTCCGCTTCGAGCCGTTCGAGTTTGCTGCTGGAACCGGTCGCGGGATCGAAGTTGCAAATCTGCTTCAGACGCAGGACGAGCTCGAAGACATGCTGGATCGACAGCTCCGCACCCAGTTCCTCCAGATGCACCACGCCATCTTCTTCCGCG
>JBGTHH010001032.1:0-2427 GCA_041746275.1 Pirellulaceae bacterium
GGCGATGATCAACGACACAACGGCCCCGACCATGAACGGATGGAAATTGAGCGGTTCATACGCGGTCAAGGCATGCTTCTCGTGCATCCACGTGCCGATCGCGTACAGGGTCACATGCGTGGCAAAGCCGCCCAACATTCCGGCCAGCGCGCCCTGTCGATTGAAGCGCGGCCAATACAGCATCAAGGTCACAGGCATCAGAAAGCTGGTCGACAAGCCGCTTCCCGTAAAGACGATGATGTCTTGCAGGAAGAGCGGGGGACTAACCGCCGCGAGCATGGCGGAACCGCCCACTCCCACTGTCGCGGCGTAGGTGAGTCGTTTGATGGTCTTTTCACTAGCCTGCGGATTGATATTGCGTTGATAGATATCGCGGACAATGGCCGACGAGATCATCAGCAAGAAGCTGTCCATCGTCGACATCACCGCGGCAAAGGGTGCGGCCACCAGCAAGCCGGCGAGCCACGGCATGCGAATCAATTCGGTTGTCGCACGCGCCATCTCGGGCATGATCCGATCCGAATCGGTCTCCCAACCTGGCAGTAAAACGCGAGCACAGCAAAAAATGATAACCAAGGGGAAATAGATCAGCGTGTAGTAGATCGATACGACGAACATGGAGCGACGTAGCGTGATGGAGTTATTGAAGGCCATCAAACGCACCATATTGCTGGGCTGGCCCGCACCAGAAAATGTCCACATGAAGAAGAAGGAAATCGCCAAGCTGATCGGCAGGAACCCAGCGGCGCTCGTGGGATGGGGGCCAGGTCCCGTGACATACACTCCGGCTTGCCCCGCGCCGCGGGCGTAGGCTTTGCTGCTGGTCACGCGAATCGCCACCGGCTGAGCAAGCGGCGTTGGTTGCTGTTGCTCGACGTGCCGAGCGTAAGTCAGTTCGATGCCGGGGATCTCGCTGCTTGGCTGGTTCTTGGCCACACGATAGGTGGCGAGGGATTCGCCGGGTAGAAACTGAGCCCGTGCCGCCGTGCGAAAGACGCGGCGAGTGCCATCCTCTTCCGACACCAGCCACGAGTTGCTGGGGATGTTCCAAGCCTGACCTTCCCAGGCAGTGGGCAAGCTCAACTCGAGGGTAATCTTGTTGGGCGGCGTCATCTGGGCCATGTCCCGCGTGGCCGCGCCCAATCCGCCGACGGCCCACAACGCCAAGGGTAGCATGATGATGGCTCCACCCAACATCACAAAGCCCTGCATGACATCGGTCCAAACCACCGCGCGGAAGCCGCCGTAGGCCGTATAAACCACAACCGCCACGGTGAACACCAACAGGCACAACAAGTAACCGGGCTTGTCATCCGATTCACCGAGAATGGGCAAACCGTGCAGCGCATCGGCCAGATGGACGCTGACGGTTTGAAACAACGGAACGTCCTGCAGTAATGTTTGCAGGATCACGCTCCCGCCTTTGAACTGACCGATCAAATTGAACGCCATAAAGAACACAATCAGTCCGGTCGCCAACGCGCCGAAAGCGGGGCTCTCGAAACGATCGCGCAGGACATCGGGACTCGTGATGGCTCCGGTCTTACGCGCCACTTGATTGATCCGCTTCCCCAGCAGGCCCATGGTGACGATCGGCACGATCATGTAGCTGCCGATCCAGAGTGAGACGACCCAGCCGTGGGTATAGACCAACGACGGAAAGCCGATGAAGCTGCCTCCCGACGCACTGGTGGCGGCGAAGGTTAAGGCGAACGCCCACACGCCGAGCGAGCGGCTGCCAAGAAAATACTCGCTCAAGAATGACTTCGATTGCAGTAGCCGATTCGACAGCCACGCCAACACCATCACGGCGAAGATGTAGATCGAGAAGGAGACGATGGCCGAATTAGAGCCTGTCTGGGCCAATAGGTGCAGGGACGTGAAATCACTCACCGCGAACTTCCTTTCCTGCTTCCGTGGCTGGGCTGCTGTGCTCCTCGGTGTCGTTCTCGCCGAGATCATCCACTTGCATGTAGAAAAAGCAGAACCAGACCGCGACCACGTCGACGGCGATCCAGGGCAGGCAGATGCCCCAAAATATCCAACTCGGCATGCCCAGTACCTTGGCGATCTCCGTGCCTGCCGCAGGCGGGTCTCCGTAGCCGAACAGGTAACAGGCCAAAACCGCCCAGGCACAAAACACTGCGAACAGGAAGATGATCATCTTCGCTTCACGCAGCGAGTTCAGGTAGGTCGGATCGTACTCGGACTGGTGAGCGGGTCGAGGTGGGTTCATGATGGCGACTAAGTGGGACAGGGAATCGGGGAACGGTCACAGGAAACTTGGCGAAAGGGAGCTTGGCGAAACCGTGCGGCGTTACTTGGTCAGCCTCCAACCATCGGTGTCGACGAACAAGCCGTTGTGACCGGCATACTGGTCGTAGACTTGATGCATCTCGTCGATCGAATCAAAGAAGCCGACGATGA
>JBGTHH010001033.1:0-4268 GCA_041746275.1 Pirellulaceae bacterium
GACCGGACGGCTTGCGCCGTTCCGTTTAATCGGGAATCAATTTCGGGACTATTCCTACGTTCCAGGCTCCTGGAGTGGGTCGCTCAATCTACGGTATCGCTTTGGCTGCGGAGCGTACATGGGCAACGCGCGGATTCTTCGGGAAGTCGTGGGGCTAATCGTATGCGGGACTTGAGTAGCCAGGTCGTTCGAATCCACCTTGAACCCGTTTTTCGCACATGGCAAGATAGGAACCACAAAGTTACCCCAACTCCGTCGAGAACTTCCATGAAAAAACCCTTACTGCGTCTGCTGTTTCCGGTACTGGCGCTGAGCCTGACAGTCAGCTCGCTCTGGGGCAGTTCGCTCTGGGGCCAAGTCGCCACCGTCCAGCCGGAGCGAGTCAAGGCCAGCAACAGCGTGGCCTTGCGCGAGCTGGTGGGACAGGAGGTGACACTGTATGGGACGATCGCGTCGACCGGCAAGTCATCCGGCGGCCATCAGTTCTTGAACTTCTACGGGAACCAAGTGGCGGTCTTTTGCTCAAAGGACGACGTGGCCAAGTTCCGCGAGGGCGAACCCGCGAATCTTTATAAGGGGAAGGAGGTCGAGGTCACGGGCGCTCTATCCCAGTTCCAAGGCAAACTGCAACTGAAATTGACCGACCCGGCCAACATTCGCGTGGTGACCACATCCAGTCAACCCGACACGAAACCGGCCACCGTCAAGCTCCAACCGATCGGCAAGGAGGCTTGGTTGAGCCCCGCCGGGTTGCGTTATCAAGGAAGAGACCCCGATGGGCTGACTCGCGTCGAGCATATCCTGCGTCACACGCGTGACATTCCCGAGCGCGACGGGCCGCATGGCGTCTTTGATGGTGGTCAAGACGTGGCCTTCGCGGTGATTGATGAAGCTTGGCAAATCGCCACGGAAAAGAAGTTACGTGCCGACGTGGAGGGCGACCGAAGTTCGTACTCGGTACGCATGGGGCGACGAGTCGGCTATCTGGGGGGACAAACCGGAAAATTGCGTGGCCAACCGCCTCTTGACCGCGTGTTCATCGTCTTTGAAACTGGCACCAAGAATATCGTCACTGCTTTCCCGAGATAGGAACCATGAGCACGGAAGAATTGCCATACATCGGTGAGTGTGGTTTTTGCGAACAGGGGTTGCTAAGGTTTCGCTCCTGCCCCGAATGTGAAACCATCTGCGCCGTCTGTGATGAATGTGAACTGATTTGGTCCGACATCGCCGAGGTCAGCGAAGATCCCTCGGCGAAGGCCGCGAGCGCCTACCCGAAATGTCCGGCGTGCGGAGCGCGGGAGAAGGGCTGGGGCAAGCTGGACTTTGACGATGTCCGCGACGCCGAGTTGGACGACTATGTCTCCGACGAATCGTATTGAACGCCTGCCTAAGACTTCCACGCCGGATAAGCGACTTGCCCCGGCGTCGCGACGCGCGTGGTGAAAAGACTCTTGCCCGCCGTGATGAATAGCGTGCGTCCATCTTCCCCGCCAAAAGCGAGATTGGTGAGCACATCCTCGTGGATGGGGATACGCCCCAGCAGATCACCGGCGGGTGTGACGACGTAGATGCTCGGCGGGACGTCGGCGGTCTCGTGAGGACCGCGCGGTCGCATAATCCCCGCCGCGATGTATAGATTTCCCGCCAAATCCAATCGCATCCCATCGCCTCCGCGACCGGGGGCGAAGTCGATAACCACGCGTTGATTCGACGGAGCTCCCGCCGCGTCCAAATCGAAGGCCCAGATCTTGCGATTGCCACCGACCGTCGGACAACTGTCGACCACGTAGAGATGCTTTGAGTCTTGGGTGACGGCGATGCCGTTTGGCCGCTGGATCTCTGGCTGCTGCAAGATCCGCGTCACCGTCCCAGCAAGATCGATGCGATAGACGCCTTCGATGTCCATCTCCATTTGCGTCCGATCGCCATAACACGGATCGGTGAAATAGATACGCCCCTGGCCGTCCACGCAAATATCGTTTGGCGAGTTATAACGTACTCCCGCGAAGCGATCGGTGAGGACTTCGTAGGCACCCGTCTCCAGATTCGTACGCGTGATGCGACGACCACCTCCAGCACCACATTCGGCTCCCTCGCAGTGCAGCTAGCGACCTGACGGGTCAAAGGTATGGCCATTCGTCCGGCCGCTCGGCTCGCGAAAAACCGACCGTGTTCCGTCCGGTGATAACTTCCAGATGCGATTGTTCTCGATGTCCGAAAAGTAGACCGAGCCATCGGCATGGACCGCCGGTCCTTCGGTAAAGGCGAGTGAGGTGGCTGTCCGGATGTCTTCGCCGCCAACGGGCAGTGACAAGCTCTGAAAGCGAATCGACACGCGGCTCTCCTGCACGTTGCGTCATGTTAGTAGTTGACCTGCAATTGGAATCGTAGCAGGTCTCCATGAAACTGTTCATAGGATAACGTGTCGGTGGCACTAAGGGCGCGCGTGTTGGTGCGATCAGTCAGCGTGTACATGCCGACGAACTCCAGGTACTTGCTGATCTGCCATTCGAGTCCGAGTTCCAACTCGTCAATCTCGACGAAAGGCGCGTTGCGTTCCGATTTGTAACCACCTTTGAAATACGCCCAGCGTACGAACGGGATGAACTCGCCGTGGCATTCCGACTCGTATCGATACATGGTCATCAAGTAACCACCATACAACGGTCGCTCGATGACCTCGGTCTGAGCGTCGTTCAATCCGGGGCCGCGCCCGACAGTCCACTCCGCTTGAAAGCCCCAGGGCTGCGGATAGTAGACCAGTGTGCCGCCAATCCGCTCGTCCCGGATGCCATCGCGGTTACCGGTTTCCAGCGTGCCCGCTGGTCGCACGGCGGCACCGACACCTAGCGGACTGATGGCCGACGAGAGCACGGTGTATTCACCTGTGTAGGCCTGCACACCCAACTCCATGATCTGTTCGTTGGGTAACGTGAAGGGGACGTTCAGCCGCGTTACCAAGTGCAGGTTATCGTTCTGTTCGCGAAGCGAGCCACCTTGCCCATTATGAGCGCCGAACCCAAACACGCCATAGTTTCCCGACCCCTTAAGGCCCTCGTCGAGCACGTATTTATAAATCTCTTGCGCGTACTCAGGAGTCCAATAGAAGAACGCTCCCAAATCGCGTTCATTCTTCACGGCGCTATTGAACGCGTCGTTACGATCCAAGGGTAAGCGGTTCTGACTGGATTGTAGATTCTCCCAGCCATAAGGAACCTTGGACTGACCAACGCGAACGCGATACTCTTTGTAATCGTCGAAATGGATGTCGGCATACCAATCGCGAATCTGAACGAATTGATTGGAATCGGGACTTCCCGGTACGGAGGATGCAAAATCCGGCTGAAAATAAATGGCAATGCGTTCCGAAGCATTTCCCGAGATTACCAAGCGGGCTCGACGAATGATAAAGCTTTGGTCATCGCCCACCGAGCTGTCTCCGTTGTGTATCGCCGGAGCGGACCCAGGTTGGAGCGAGAGCGTTTCATTGATGCGAAATTGTGCGTAGCCACGCAATCCATATTTCTCGTACCACTTCTTCGGCTTCTCGGGTTCGGCGAAGGCCGTGAACTCGTTTAGCTCATGAAGTTCGCTGGTGTTGGCGAAGTTAATGTTCTCGCCTGCGGCAGACCGACTCCATTGAGCCTGCTCAGCTTCGATCGCCGCCAACCTTGCCTCGGTGTCGTGCAGTCGATGCAGGAGCACCGGATCGATCGCTGGGCCGCTGTTGACCAAAGGATAGGAAGCCGGCTGGACACCGGTGGCCGGGTAGACCCCGACATCGCCCATGCTCGGCGGCATCCACGGCGCACTATCGACCGGAGCCCACGAACCCTCCTGAGCCGCAGCATGGGGTTGCGGCCAACATAGGACAAAGGCAGTGATTAGTGAAACGAGTAATCGTCCTGACTTGATGAGCACACGCTTCTCCACATCGTTGCTTGGCACGGATTCGTTGTTGTGGCCCAGGGGCAAGCTCGTTGGATTGCATGAACGGTAAGTTCGCGCAAGACGACACAACCGGGGAATCGATACGACCCCTACCAGATGATTCGGCGGTAGAAACGCCGGTCAATTATTAAGATTCCGCGAAGAAACGGGGAAGATTCCGCGAAGAAACGGAGATCAGCGAGTGGAGTCACGGCCAATAGCCGTGGCGGTCGAGACCACCGCAGACATCCTGAATGCACCCGTAGCCAAGGCTACCAGACCCGAGAGCAGCACTCCCAGAATCAGGCGACCTTGGCTACGGGAACGTCTTGCGA
>JBGTHH010001034.1:0-2083 GCA_041746275.1 Pirellulaceae bacterium
CGCATCCGCCACAATGAGCCGGCCTTCCGAATCGACCTTCAAACCGTTGGCTTGGGGCCTGCGGCTCTCCATCGGCGCGAGTTCTGACAAAACACACCAGATGCGTGCCGTCCCGTCCGCGGCGATCTGACCGATGTTGCCATTACCTCGATAATTAACGACATACAGATTACCTGCGTGATCGAAGGCGGGACCTTCCGCAAACTCGAATCCTGTCGCATAGAGTTCGGGCGTCACGCTGTGACTGGCCGGTAGCTCATCCGCCACACCGCTTGCCACGATCAGCCATCCCCACAGCAGCCAAGCCATGGAGGTTGTCGTGATCGTAGCGTGGCAGACGATCCGTTTCATCGGCGGTGTGGGCTGGCAAGAGAGATATGGACGCAGCGCGATCGATCCAAAGTCCGCGGCAATTTGAACTAAGTTCCAGCATAACATGCCAAGATTGCGAAAACATCCCATTTTACCTAGACTTACGCATAGTAGCCGATCACGAGGTTGGACACAGTCGGCTAAGCGGCGCTGTCCTCTGTGAACGGTTCGAGACTCAACGGCTGGTCCGCGAGCGGATCGGTGACACGCAACACCAAGTTTCCAGCCAATAGTCTTTCGATCTCGCGACCGACCACCTCCGCGCGCCAGCCTTGAGCCAATCGCGGTGGTGATTCCTGAGCTTTGATCAACCCCAGCCGGTAGGCGACCAGATCCCGCACATCCTGCACCGTACCAACCAATCCGGGCGCGAGTTCCGCCGTTCGACAGATACATCCCAAGGCCGTACTCAAGAATTGGCCGAGCAACGTCAAGGCCGGCTGGGCCGACTCGCCTCGCCGTTCGGGCCCCGGACATTCACTGTCGGGCAGTTCCATCGCGCGTTGCACGCACTCCGCGATGATCGATAAGTGGCGTTGCAGATGCCGGTGTTCCATGCCGCGCAGGGTATGAATACGTTGGACATCCGCGGTTTGACGCCGAGCGATCTCGACCATTAAATCGTCGCGGAGGATCCGCTTCGGGGGATAATTTCGGCTGAGCGCTTCCGCATTGCGCCAGCGCCACAACTCGCGCACGATCGCCAGCTTGCGTGACGACAACCCAGCGCTCCCCGCGACGCGCCGCCACTGCTCGGTGTTCTCGGCGTCTTCGATTTGGTTCAGCCACGATTCTAATTCATCGGCCAGCCACGTCCGTCGTTTCAGTTCGTCCAGTCGCAATGCGAGCTTGTCGCGAATCGGTTTCAAGTAAATGACATCTTGCAAGGCGTATTCGAGCTGCTTGTCAGTCAACGGCCTGCGTCGCCAGTCCGTGCGCGTCTCGCCTTTGGGCAGATTCTTCCCGACCAACTTCGCGATCAACGTGCTGTAGGCCGCGGGGTACTCCAAACCGACGAAGCCGGCGGCGATCTGCACATCAAACCAATTAGTGGGACGGCGGCCAATCGCTTCCAGACAGAATCGAAACTCCTCGCGACCCGCGTGGACAATGGTCTCGTGACCGGACTTCGCCAACAGCTCCCAAAATGGATTGACGTCCCGGACCTGCAAGGGATCGATGATCGCCAAGCGGTCGTCGGCAGCTACCTGGATCAGGCACAATTGAGGCCGGTAGGTGTCCTCCGAGACAAACTCGGTGTCAAAACCAAGGAACTTGGCATCCGCAACCTGCTCGCAGAATTCAACTAGTTGACGATCGTCGTCGATGTGCTCGTACTGCACGCTGCTGTTCTTTTCTCAAGGGGGGGAAATCGAAGCGATTAGGGCACATCGTAGTAAAGCCGACGGGGCTTGAACAGACAGACTGTCGCGGCTGCCTGTGAGGACGGACGGGTTTTGCTACATTAACGAACTTTCCGCTCCCCGCTCCTGGAAACGGACCGTGACCTCGGTCAAACAAGAAACTTGGTTGAAACCCAATCGCCGCGCCTTGGCGTGGGGACTGGCATCCTTTGCTCTGGTTAGCAGTTTGGCTGTTGCGTGCGCGATGTTTTGGCCGACGACGGGGGCACGTTGGGTGGGCGGAAGCGTGGCTGTCATTTCTGGCTGTTTGTCCGGTCTGTGCCTGTATCTGATGTTTACCCCGCGTT
>JBGTHH010001035.1:0-12943 GCA_041746275.1 Pirellulaceae bacterium
TGGCGTACAGCGAACCGATGATCCCGATCAACCACACCGTACACCACAGGATCGTGCTCTCGGACTGAATGCCCGTCAACTGCGTGAGATTCAAGATGCCCGCCAACCCCTTCGCGCCGGTATACAGAATGATCGGCAGCAGAATCACGGCATAAGCGAAGATGAAAATAAGGGTCGTGATGACGCGCGTTCCAGCATCGAAGCGTTCTTCCAGAAACTGCGGTACGGTCGCGATGCCACTCTTCAGGTATCGCGGCAAGAAGAACAATGCCATGACAACCAGCGACATTGCCGCGATGACTTCCCAGGCCATCACGCAAATGCCGTCCGCGAACGCGGCTCCGTTCAGGCCGACGAGTTGTTCCGTCGAGAGATTGGTCAGCATCAGGGAGCCGGCGATGTAGCCGCCCGTCAGCGTGCGCCCGGCCAGGAAGTAGCCTGCGGAGCTGCCGTGATCGTCACCCCGAGTCAACCACCACGTGATGACACCGACCAGCGCCGTGAAGAACGTGAACGAACCGAGCGTCAGCAGGATCATGAACCCTCGCGATGCGCGCCGACCGCCGACGCATAGCCCTGGGGATGGCTGCGGTGCCACGCCCAGGCAGTTTCCAAAATGGCCTTTAGCTCCGGATAGGCCGGCTGCCAGCCGAGTTCGCCACGAATCTTCTCGCTCGACGCGACAAGCACCGCCGGATCGCCGGATCGTCGCTCGACGACGCGCGAGGGAATGGAATGTCCTGTGATCTGTCGCGCCGTCTCGATCACTTGCAATACGCTAAAGCCTTGTCCATTGCCCAGATTGTAGATGCGACTCCCTTGATCCAGAGCCTGCAGGGCGAGGATATGGGCCTGGGCCAAGTCCAAGACGTGGATGTAATCGCGAACGCAGGTGCCGTCGCCGGTCGCGTAATCATCACCGAAAATGCTGATGCTCTCGCGCTGCCCCAACGCGACTTGCAGTACAAGAGGAATCAGATGCAATTCAGGGCTATGGTCTTCGCCGCGTTCCACCGATGCCCCCGCCGCGTTGAAGTAGCGCAGGGCCGCGTAACGCAAGCCATGAATCTTCGCCAACCAGAACAGCATTCGTTCCAAGATGAACTTGGATTCGCCGTAGGGACTGCCCGGAACGATGCGCTCCGTTTCGTCAATCGGCATCCGCTCGGGATCGTCAAACAAATTCGCCGTGGACGACATAATGAACTTGTCGATGCCGTGTACGATCATGCTTTGCAACAAATTCAAACCGTTCGTGACGTTGTCTCCCAGGTACTGAAACGGATACTTCATCGACTCGCCGACCAACGAATGGGCCGCGAAGTGCATCACCGCCGCGGGCCGATGCTCGGCCAACACAATGTCGATCGCTTCGCGATTGGCCAAATCGGCTTCGACAAAGTGCGCCTCCGGATGAACGGCCTCGCGATGTCCTTGCGACAAGTTGTCGAAGACGACGACCGACGCGCCTTGTCGCACAAGTTGTTCGACCACAACACTGCCGATATAACCGGCACCACCGGTGACGAGAATCTTCATGGCGGAATTACCCTTGCGTGGGTTGCAAAATGACTTTCATAGCGGCAGGTTCACCACCATAGAGGCGCCGAAACCACTCGGGGCCTTCGTCGAGCGTGGCGCGGGCGGTGATCAACGGATCGACGCGAATGGCACCTCGGGAGAGCAGATCAATGCACGCGGGATACTCACCATTCGAGCCGCAGGTGCCAAGTAATGTGAGCTCCCGCGTGACGACCGCTTGGAGAGGCAATTCGATCTTCGGCGCGAGATTCCCCACCAGCGTGACCGCTCCGCCTTTGCGAACCGATTGAATCGCGGTGGCGATAGTCGCGGTCGCTCCGACGACCTCCAGAGCCACATCCGCGCCGCGCCCTTCCGTCAATTCGGCGACGCGTCGCGGAACATCCTCGGTTTTGGCGTTCAACGTCACGTCGGCACCAAGCTGCCGAGCCACCGCGAGTCGCTCGTCACTCAGATCGGTCGCGATGACCTGCGAGCAACCCGCCAGTCGAATGGCCTGAATCACCAACAACCCGATCATACCGCTGCCGACCACCAGCGCCGTATCGCCTAGCGTGACGGGCGTCCTGTTCGCGGCATGCACGGCGACCGAGACGGCCTCGATCAGCGCGGCGTGATCAAAACTCAGTGAGTCGGGCAGTTTGTACAGGATGTTTTGTGGTACCGCCACGAACTCGGCAAAGGCACCATGTTGCCGGTACTCTCCGCAGGAAACGCCCAACACGCGGCGGTTGTCGCACAAGTTGATGCGACCCGCGCGGCAGAAGTGGCACTCGCCACACGACACCGTGGAATCGAAGGTGACGCGATCCCCACATTGGAAGTCGCGGACCTCACTCCCCACGGCGGCGATCACACCCGCCGCTTCGTGTCCCATGATGAGCGGCGGGATGCGGCGTCCCGAGCTGCCGTCGTAACCGTGGATGTCGCTACCACAAATGCCGCACGCGCGGACGGAGACGAGCACATCGCGCGGGCCCACTTCGGGCTGCGGCATGTCGGTCACTTCGAGTTGCTGGTACTCGGTCAGGAGAAGGGCTTTCACAAACGTTCCTTTCGATGTGGATAAAGATCGCCGATTGGTTGGTGTGGCAAATCAGTCGAGCTCGCGCGGAGTCCAATTCCCGATGAGTTGACCGCTGTCCGACGATATCGCGCGCCAACTTGTAAATTCAAAATCGACCTGCACCAATGCCGCGGTCGGCAAGGCGATGTGCGAGCCAGTCAGCACGTGAACCAGATCCTCCAGGCCCGGATTATGGCCAATCACTAGGATGCGCGAGAATTGATCCGACTGCTGTCGCAGCACGTCGAGGTACGTTTCAGCCGGAGCTAGGTACAGCTCAGTGATCAGGTGCGGTGCGATCGCCCAACCGCCTCCCTGGATGACTTGCTGGCCAGTCGCCTGCGCGCGAGCCGCAGTCGAACATAAGATCAGATCGGGCTGCAATCCCAGGTCGGAGATCAGGCGACCGATGCGCGGTGCATCGCGCTGACCACGCTCGTTTAACGGTCGTTCGTGGTCCGTCATGCCGGGATCTTTCCAACTCGATTTGGCGTGGCGAAGGATCAAGAGGGTTCGTGTCATGGGAAATCGCCGCCCTTCATTCACTTGCCGCGCGATGGGGTTCGAACATCGTGAGTTGTGTTTGCTTGGCGCGGCGCACGACCTCGCAGGCCTCGCGATAGAGCAACTCTTGGCTGGCCACGGGATCGACGTCGCCCGACTTGACCAATGCATAGCCACCATCGGGCAACAAACGCCGCGCTTTCTTGGTGTCGCGAAAGTAAGTGCTCAGGATGTTGATGACGCGACGTCGCGCGGCGGTGTCTTCCACGGGGACCAGCAACTCGACGCGGCGATCCAGGTTCCTAGGCATCCAGTCGGCACTGGAAATGAAGACCAGTTCATCGCTGCCGTGATAGAAGTAGAAAATCCTGGCGTGTTCGAGAAAGCGATCGATGATGCTAATCGCCTCGATGTTGTCGCTCAAGCCCGGCACACCCGGCCGTAAGCAGCAGATGCCGCGGATGTTCAGTTTGACCGTGACTCCGGCTTGGGAAGCGGCGTAGAGCGCGTCGATGATGGCGGGATCGACCAGCGAATTCAACTTGATGACGATGTGTCCGCGCTGTCCTTGCTGCTTGCGTTTCGTTTCAGCTTCGATCATCTCCAGCAGCTTGTCGCGCAGGCCGAGCGGCGCGGTGGCGATCTTGCGGAACCGCCGTGGTTGCGAGTAGCCAGTGATGGCATTGAAGAAGCTGGTGGCATCGGCACCCAGTTCCTCGTTGCAGGTCATGAGGCTGATGTCGCTGTAGATCCGCGCGGTGACCTCGTTGTAATTGCCCGTGCCGAAGTGCATATAGCGTTGAATGCCGTGTGGCTC
Organism: Pirellulaceae bacterium; assembly: GCA_041746275.1. Classification (GTDB taxonomy): domain Bacteria; phylum Planctomycetota; class Planctomycetia; order Pirellulales; family Pirellulaceae. The sequence goes on from JBGTHH010001035.1 coordinate 3,930, forward strand.
GCGGCGCACGATCAAGCAGATCTTGGCATGGGTCTTCAGGCCCTTGATGCCGTAGATCACCTGCGCGTCGGCCTGTTCCAGCAGCCGCGCGCCTTCCATGTTGCGGGCTTCGTCAAACCGTGCTTTCAATTCAACGATGGCGGTCACGTACTTGCCGCGCTGCGCCGCACGGGCCAAAGCCGCCACGATCGGGCTGTTTCGACTCGTGCGATACAGCGTCTGTTTGATGGCGAGCACATCCGGATCGTCGGCCGCCTCCTCAATCAAGCGCACGACGGGATCGAAACTATCGTAGGGGTGGCACAGCAACACGTCCCGTTGCGAGATGATATCGAACATGCTCGCCGTGGGATCGATCTCGGGAGCCGGCTGGGGTGGCCACGGCTCGTACTTCAATTGGTCAAAGCCGTTCAGCGCGGTGAGCTCCATGAAGTCGGAGAGCGCCAACGGGCCGGGTTGCTTAAAGACGTCTTCATCGGGGACGTTCAACGTTTGCTGAAGGAACGCCAGCATCTCCGGACTGGCGGTCGCGGCAATCGCCAACCGCACACAGTCGCTGGTCTTGCGGGCGTCGAGCAGGTCTTGCATGTCGGCCAACAGGTCCGAAGCGGTGTCGTCACGAATGGCAATGTCCGCGTTGCGGGTGATGCGAAACGGACTCGACTCCAACACCTCCTCGCCCGGGAAGTACTGCGCGACGAACATGTCGATCGCATCCTCGATCAGCATGTACGCATAACCACCCTCGGAGTACAACGTCAGGAATCGCCGAGCTCCGCGTCCGCACGGGATGACGGCGAAGCGTTCCTGCGGACCGAGTTCGGGGTTGGGTGCCAGCCGTACGCAGACGTTCAGCGTGTGATTGATCAGTCGCGGGAAGTCGTCTTCCGAGGTCGTCGCGATCGGCGAGAAGATCGGATAGATGTCGCTCAAGAAGACTTGCGCCGCAGCCTGCGATTGTCGTTCGTTCATTTGACCGGGACGGATGCGCCGGATGCCATGTTCGGCCAGTCCCGGTTCGATCTCGTTCATGAAACAAGCGTACTGGTCGGCGGTCATGCGTCGCACGCGCAGCCGGATGGCCGCCAGTTGTTCGGCGGGCGTCATCCCGGCCGGATCGGGTTTGGTCACGCCTCGATCGGTCAAGATTTGGAGCCCGCCGACGCGGACCATGAAGAACTCGTCCATGTTCGCCGCCGTGATCGCGATGAACTTCAGGCGTTCGAGCAGCGGGATCGTTGGATCAGAGGCTTCATCCAACACGCGTTGATTGAATTCGAGCCAACTGAGTTCCCGGTTAATGTATGTGCTTGCTGTATCGTGACTCATACTCGACTACCCTGACTGACCGCGCAACGCCCGCAACTGCACCTGTAATCCAAACACATCCTCGAACATCGCGCCATTCTGACGCAACGAAAGCTGCTCCAATGAAATGTCCTGAACATTTAGCGCGGAGATCACGAGCCGGGGGCCCTTGACCTCGCACTTGATGTCGCGGATGCGCTGGCTGCGGGAATCGTTGAGCGAAATCGCGATTCTCAATAAGGCCGCGAGTTTCGCCACCGCCACGCGTTCGTCGCGTCCCAACGTCGCGTAACCCTCGTGACTGGGCTGCGGCGACGCGCGGCGATAGTAGCGGGCGACGATCGCGGTCAACAGCACCTCCCGGCGACCGAGTCCGAACAGTTCACTGTTGCGGATCAGATACATCGTATGTTTATGGTGACTGGCGAAGCCGACATACAACCCAATCTCGTGCAAGAGGGCCGCGATATACAGGATCACGGCGAATCGCTGATCGAGTTGATGCTCGGTGCGCAACTGGTCGAACAGCTTCTTGGAAATCTCGGCGACGTGACGTGCGTGCGGTTCGTCGAAGTGGAACTTGGCTCCCAGATCGAGTGCCGAGCGAATGATCTGATTGCTGAACTCCTCGGTCCATGCGGAGCCCGCGGCCAGCCCTTTCAGCAATCCGTCACGCAGGTTGGTATTCGTGACCAGCACGTGCGTGAGCTTGAAGGCCCGGGCCAACTGAATGTAGGTCAGCAAGGCAGGCCCCAACGTTTCGGCATCGGGATAGCTCAGCGGGTACTTACGCACCAGACTGTCCTCGGACATCTCCAGGATCTTGTTGGTGAATTTCTCGAGCGCGGGCAACGGCACACGGGCCAGTTTCGCGGGGTTCCAGTCGGGAATCAATTGGTACGTCGCAAACCGCATGTCTCCACCCAAGGCGATCATCTCGCAGGGGCCTTCCGGCGTGACCTGTTCGAGGATCAGATCCACGGTCCGTTCGATCTGACTTTCCATAAACGCGCGAACTTTGCCGGCCGGCGCGTTGTAGGCTTCCAGGGTCTCACGCAACCGCAACGAACCCAAACGATACGAGTTGGAATACAGCACATTGCGATCGCGAACCACCAGCAAATCGGTACTCCCACCGCCAATCTCGATGACCAGCGTATTCCCCTCGGAGAGCAGCGGCTCGGACTGTAGGAACGGCATGATGCCGAGATAGGTAATCCGGTTCTCCTCGGCTTCGTCGATGGCCTCGATCTGCAAACCGGTGGCGATGTAAATCCGATCGATAAAGGCCAAGCGGTTCCCCGCCTCGCGCACCGCACTGGTCGCGACGACGCGAATCTGCTCGGGCGACACGACCTGGTATTCGGCCAACAATTGCCGATAGCTGCGCATGACGCGCACACAATCCTCGATCGTCCCCTTGCTAATACGTCCCGTGGTAAACGTGTCCTTACCCAGGTTCACGGCCTGCGTCAGTGTTTCGAGAATGCGGACGCTACGATGTTCGTCGATCTCGGCGATCGCCATGCGAATCGAGGTCGTGCCGATATCAATCACCGCCACGGGCTTGGGAACCGAAGTGCGTGGCAGTGTTTCTTCCGAGCCTTGGGACATGCCGTTCGTTTCTATCGAGCTGGGGTTAAACTACTGGATGCACTGAACGTCTTCTCGGCCCAGGCGGCACACCCCATCACACCCGCATCGTCTCCCAGTTTCGCCGCCACGACCTTGAAGGTATCGGCGAAGGAAGGCATGACGTTTTTACGTGCCGCGGTAGCCACGGTTTCAAGGTACAGTTCCGGCATGGCCTCGACGAGCCCACCACCGAGCACGACGACGTCGGGACACATCAAGTGGATGGCCGAAGCCATCGCCGTGCCGAGAATCTTGGCGGCGCGGCGGACGATCTGCTCAACTGCCTTGTCTCCATTCGCGATCGCCTGTGCCAACAGACCACTGCGGATATCCGCCAGATTCGTTCCCGCTTCGCGCAGGATGGTCGGTGCCTCGCCGCGATAGGCCGCCATCGCCACATCGGCTGCTATCGCCAAACGACTCGCTTCCGTCTCTAAGCAACCGCTCAAACCACAGCCACAGAGTCGACCATCGACGGTGACCGTCATATGTCCGATTTCCATGCACGAATTACGGCGACCACGTATGATTTGGCCATCGTAGATGCACCCGCCTCCAATCCCCGTGCCGGGAAAAATTCCCAACGCCGTCCGCGAGGACTTCGCCGCGCCAAATCGGTACTCACCGTACAGGCCCGCGTCGACATCGTTCAAGACAACGACGGGGCAATCAATCTCTTGGCGCACGATCTTTGCTAGCGGAACATTCTCCCAACTTAAGTTCACGGCTTCCAAAACGATGCCCTTCTCCTGGTCGACCGGACCGGGAATACCCACGCCGATCCCCGCGACTTGTTTCGCGTCGATTGCGGCCTCCTTGAGCACGTCCTTGAGCGTCCGCAGCATACGGCTGGTCACCGATTCGGTCCCTTCGGCCCCCTTGGTTCGCCGCCGTTTACGAGCCAGCGGTTTGAAGTCGGCGTCGTAGACCGTCGCCAACATCTTCGTGCCACCCAAATCAAAGCCAACCCAGTAGCGGGGCAGTTCGCCTGTTGCCATACCGTCGTCTTTCGTGGAAAGCCCCGCCGCAGCGCGAGCCGATACTGTTCTTATTGCCTTGGAATCGTGGTATCCTTTAGGACTGTAGTCTAACCGCTGAACGTTTACGTCGTTAGTCCGGACATTCTTGGGGAAGGAAGCCATGACACGCGAGTCACTCCCGAGCACGCCGCCGCACGCCTTTGTGGATTTCCACGCCCGCCAACGCGAGGGCCTGACACTGGTCACCCGCCGCGGCATGGTCAAGTCCAGTCTTGCGGGTTTGGCCGGTTTGACGCTCCCGGCACTGTTGCGGTCGCGCGCCGATGCGGCACGCGCCGGCCAGTCGCTCAGCAATAAGAGTGTGATTCTGCTGTGGATGGCGGGAGGGCCCAGTCACATCGATACCTGGGACCCCAAGCCGACTCGGCCGATCGAGAATCGCGGCCCGTTTGGAGTGACCCAGACCAAGTTGCCAGGCGTTTACGTGTGCGAGCACCTTCCCAAGCAGGCCGCGATGCTCGACAAGTTCACGATCATTCGTAGCGTCGATGCGCGGTTTAGTAACCATCAACCGAACATGGTGATGCAAACCGGAAATCTGGAAGCGGCCCCGCGCGTCAATTCCAAAGGAGCGATGTACCCGTCGATCGCCTCGATCGTCGCCAAGCACCGCGGTGCGAACGCGCCCGGTATGCCTCCGTACATCGCTTTCCAGACCGATCCCACGCATGTCGGTTACGCCGGATATCTGGGCCAGCAGTACGATCCTTTCATCGCACAGCAAGCGACTCGCTTGCCGATCTATACCGACGTCGGTGTTGATACGGGACGCGTCGGAGGCGCGAGCCTATTCGATCTGCCGCTGGGGCTTTCTCAGCAGCGCATTCAGGATCGCCGCGGCCTCTTGACACAGTTCGATCGGTTGCGCGGCGATCTCGACCAGCGCGGTTCGATGGCCGCACTCGATACCTACGCACAACAAGCGGTCGAGATGGTCGTGGGACGTCGCGCTCAGGAAGCGTTTGATATCTCGCTGGAACCACAGGCCAGTCGCGACCGCTTCGGAACCCATCTGTGGTGTCAGGAGGCCCTGTTGGCCCGTCGTTTAGTGGAAGCCGGAGCCAGCTTCGTGACGCTCGATCTCAGCTACCATCGCGCCTCGGGCACTTGGGATACGCACGGCGATAACATTCCGCCCTATGGCGGCATCAAGAATGGGCTCGGCCCGTTACTCCCCTTATTCGATCACTTGATCACGACGTTGGTCAGCGACCTGGACGAGCGCGGCTTGTTGGACGATGTGCTAGTCATCGCCATGGGCGAGTTTGGCCGCACGCCGCAGATCGGCACGCAAGGAAGTAGCGACGGGCGAAACCATTGGCCGGTCGTGATGTCGATGTGCCTGGCCGGTGGCGGTTATCGCCATGGTCAAGTGATCGGAGCGACGGAGAGCGATGGAGGCCAGATCGCCGAACGCCCCGTCACTCCCGGAGATTTGGCCGCGACGATCTATCGTCACATGGGAGTCCCGCTGGATACGACTTATGAAGATGAACGCGGACGACCTCACTACGCCGTGCAAAACAACGGCCAACCTTTGGTGGAACTCGGTTGATCCTGTACGTCAGCCTTTCCAGGCTGACATTCAAACCGGGAAACCCATAGAAATCATTTCGTGAGCCTTGCGACGCTCAGTTGTCACCGATGCAATAGAGAAATCGGTTGGAGCGAATCAGCAGGCGGCTGTCCACGATCGCGGGGCTGGCATCAAATCTCCCGCGTGGTTCCAGTTCATTGGTTGCCAGCAGTTGGAACTCCGGCTTCGCCGCCACAACGAAGGTGCGCCCGCCACGCGACAAATAATAAATCTTGCCATCGCCGTAGACCGACGACGCATAGACCTGATCCGCGCGGGGAATACGGGTCTCGTACACCACCTCGCCACTCGTGGCGTTCACACAGAAAGCGATCCCTTGATTCTCGTGCATCCAGTACAGATGCCCTTCGTGCAAGATGGGCGAGGGGACATTCGAGCCTTTGTTGCGCGTCCACAAGCGATGCGAATGCGTGACATCCCCGCGCCCTCCGGCACGTACCGCCAACGCATCTCCCGAACGGCCGCCGGTGCAGTAAGCGACGCCAGCTTCCGTCACCACGCTCGGAACCATGTACCAACTGATCCCCGTGTCACATGTCCAAAGTCGTTTGCCGGTGGAGGGCTCCAGGCCCATCACGCTGCGCGGCACCGGCACAATCAACTCCGGCTGACCACCGGGAACGGTCAGCAGCGTCGGGGTGTTCCAGGCCTCGCGGATTTCACCGGCGCGCCACACCTCGCGACCCGTCTTGCGATCAAACGCGAATAGCGTTTCGCTCTCGACACTGGCATTGACAATGAGCAGTTCGTCGACCAGCACCGGCGAGGCGGCCGAACCCCAACCGTTGAGCCGTGTGCCCACCTCGGCGTGCCAAAGCTGTTCGCCTTCGTGCGTGAACGCAAAGACGCCGGACTTGCCAAAGAAGCAGTAGACCCGCTCGCTGTCGGCAACCGGAGTGCTGGACGCATAGCCATGCTCGTCGCGGATCGTGTCTTGTTCGGGCAGCGCCGGTGTTAGCTCTCGAGTCCAGCGAATCTGACCATCGCCCCGGTTAAGACAAACCACGTGCAAGCGCAAGTCTTCTAGTTTCCCGCCCGCTTGGCCAGGCGCGCCGTAGCCGCTGTAACAGGTCAAGAAGATCCGATCCGCGATCACGATGGGGCTCGAGGTGCCGGCACCTGGCAAGGCCGTCTTCCAAATGATGTTAGACTCGGGGCTCCACGTCACCGGCAGCCCGCGATCCGCACTCTTACCTTGACCACTGGGTCCGCGAAACCGTGGCCAATCCGAGTCAGCACCGCGCGATGCCACGATCCGCTGCACGACGAATTGCGTGGTCGGTTCGCCGGAGAGGGCTTGGGCATCGGAAGCATCCACTGGTGCCGCCGAGTCCGCGGCGGTTTGTACAGCTTCCCTGCCGTTCGTCGCTTGACTCACCGCCGTCGGAACGCTCGACCCAGCTCCCTCGCCACAACCACCAAGCAGTAACAGAACGGGAAACCATTGCCGGAGTTGCCTCATCGTAACCTCGCTATCTGAGTGAAGTTGATCGGGTCAGTATCCACTTCCCACAAATATTTGTCAGCAGGAGGTTGAGCTGCTACACGAGGTGAACCCGGGGCCGAATGTGACTTTCCCGAATCTCACCAGCTTAAATCCCGCCCACAAGGCACTCCTTTCGCTGGTTTTCCACACCGCTGCGGTTCCGTCACTCTCGTGACATTCCACTTCTCGCATTCGCTCCTAGTGGACACGCTAAACGATTTTTGCCATTATTAAGGAGCGTTCTTATCTTCCCGCGACGATTCCTACGGTTCTATTTCGTGCCCCATGACTGCGAGAGGAGGCTGCCGCTATGTCCAAGTCGACACCCAAAGGCTTCACGCTGGTTGAACTACTGGTGGTCATTGCGATCATCGGTATCTTAGTGGCCTTGTTGCTTCCGGCTATTCAAGCGGCTCGCGAAGCCGCGCGGCGAACGCAGTGTAACACGCAGTTGCGCGAGTTAGGGCAAGCGGCCATTACTTACGAAGCGGCCAAGCAACGCTTCCCCGGTTGGCAGGACATCGTGGCTCGCAACGCCGCACTCGGGTTGAACAACGCCGCCGGTGCCAACAAGGTTGCCGGTTGGTCGGTCTTGTTGCTGCCTTATTTGGATCAACAGCAAGTGTTTGATGCCTGGGATAATCCGAGCATCAATGCGCGGCCGACCATGTATTTGCCGATTTATAGCTGCCCCAGCCGCGAGTCGTTTTTCAAGAGTGAGGCTTATAGTTCCTATGTCGCCAACGCCGGATTTCTGCCGCTGCCGAGTGATCCGGCTCCCTATGGAGCCATCGCTAGTGGCGGTAAGGTGCCACCCACCGCAGGCACGGATTATTGGGATATTCACGAGGGACATAACGGTGTCTTTCTGGATCGCGTCCCGGTTCCAGCTTCCAGTGCGCTTGGCTCATTGAGCCCCGCTCGTCCGCCAAGCGTCTCGATCTCAGATATCAATGACGGACAGAGCAATACTCTGCTCTTCGCCGAGAATCTCATGTCGGGGCTGTGGGGTGAAGGGCATGTCAATGGTTATGGACACGACCGACAATTGGCGACGACCTTCGTTTGGCTCTATGCCACGGATGGCAACGTCACCTGCATGACCGCAGGCGCGCCAGTTCCGACGACAACCGTCACATCCGCGATGCGAGTCAATGGAGATCGCAAGCAGTTTGCCAACCCTCCTCCGATTGGTTCGGTAGCATTTGACCCCACCACCGCTCGCCCTTCTTCCTGGCACAGCGGTGGCGCGAACGTCGTTTATGCCGATAAGCACACGGGATTTCTCAGTGAGAGATTGGACTACGACGTCTACCAACAGTTGATGACTCCCCACAGTTCCAAGTCCAACATGTTCAAAGCCTGCTATATCCTCCGACCGGAAGACTTTGGCGGTTGATCAGCGATCGTCGAGAGCCTTGGCCCGAAACGATATGGCTTGCGGACTGAAATGGTACTATTCGTCGATTCTACCGCGAGTGTCGTGCTTGTATTTGTGACATTCCTACCCGCTCGCGGTATAGCTTGTTAGGCTTTATATATCTTGTCCCGGCCCACGGGTACGTGACAGGTCGCGTTGCGAGTGTCGACCACCAACGGCGCGTAACGCACGATCATTTCGTAATCGTAGGACGAATGATCAGTGGCGATGAGCACGCAATCCTGCGCGGCTAGGTATTCTGGTGTTAGCGTTGTGCTCGTCAGATGAGGAACCTCGTAGTGCCGCATCGCCGGCAAGACGGGAACATGCGGATCGTTGTAGCTCAGCACCGCACCACCTCGTTGCAGCAGCTCCATGAGTTTGAACGACGGACTTTCGCGGGGATCATCCACATCCTTCTTATAGGCCACGCCGAGCACGGCGACGCGGCTGCCGCGCAGGGGCTTGGCGACGTCGTTCAGTGCTTCCACCAAGCGGCGGATGACATATTCTGGCATGCTGGTGTTG